>NZ_JAZLLZ010000011.1:0-25581 GCF_045598405.1 Sodaliphilus sp. | reverse complement strand
CCGATTAGCGTCCTACTGGACGCATCTGCTTGTTGATACTATACCCCCACCGCCACTTCGTTCGGCGGTGGGGGTTATTCAGGTATTGTCCTGCCGGACAATAAATTAGCAATATTTATTATCAAATGCTAAAGTTGAGTTCATAATTATATGTTTTTTATACTTTGTTACTAGGACATGATGTCTTTTAAGAACGGGATCAACTCACTTGCCATCGCTGCATGGCGCTTTGCCGTGGGATGCAGAGCCGTTCCATAGTCCATGCTGCCGTCGTCGGGAGTGAAATCAAAACGGTAGATAAGGCCATCGCCATCGCTGTTCAGCACCGCCTGTGCCTTGTCGAGCGAATACTTGACCACGGAGAGTTTTTCCCCATGGAGCATCGGTCCCAGCATCAGCACGACTATGGCGTGAGCATACTGGGCTCGTAAACGATTGACAAATTCAATTATCCTGCGGGCAAACACATCCTTGTCAAATTCCGGCTGGTCGCAGTCGTTAGTACCCAGATTGATGCACACCACATCAGGCACATATTGGCCGCAATCCCATTTTTCACTATCCTGTTCAGGAGAGAACAAGGTGTAAGGATAGCATGTGACCATGTCGTGGAACACACCCACCCCAGGGGTATAGCGGTCATAGTTCAGGCATATTCCCGAACGCGCAACCTGAACGCACTGGGCGTTCAGCCCTCGGGCAACCTGTTGTGCATAAGAATAGTACGCGTTGTTGACATTGCGGTAGGGATAAGACTTCATGTCGCTGTGATCTTCGTTGCCATATCCGCATGTGATGCTGTCGCCTATGAATTCAATCTTGCGCTGCGGCAATTCAGGTGTGTCAAGAATTTTCCCGCCGTCGTTAAGCACAAAGCCATAGAACACCGGAGGCGCCATTTCGCCCTCGTTGCAATAGGTAATAGTCAGCTTGTGCTCACCGGCTGGCAGCCCCGAAGCGATCTCGACAATCTTCTCGCATCTAGGACTTTCCACCTTGTAAGGTGCGATGTCGTCAAGTTCCACCATGAAATAACCGCTATAAGGAGCCATTTCCATTGCAATCGCAGTGCACTCCAACCGTGCATGAATCTGCACGCCTGGAAGCCTGAAATGAACATGGCCCAGTTCGTCGCGCTTGACACGCCCCACGTAAGCAATGCCAGGATGCGACGAGTCCACTCTATTTTGAAACATTGATGTTAGAAATTCTGACATAATTTATAACATTATATCTCCACTTTAAATTTAGTGTGATTTTGTGCAAATTTAGTGTAATAAAGTGGTTCAAGCAAGCAACAGGCTGCTCTTTTTCGTATTTTTGTAAAAATACAAAGACGCAAGTAACTATTCGCCAATAACTTTTTTGCGGACCCCCCCCGCGCAGATCTCGCGGATTACGCAGATTTTTATCCTCCATTAAATTAAAATAATTATCTATACTGGCATAATAATTCCCGAATTTTATCTAAATTTGTGGGGTAATCATAAATCTTACTGATATGAAACAGACATTCTATGACATCTTCAGCGAGTTGAACAAGATTCCTCGCCCGTCGCATCACGAGAGCCGTGTGGCACAGTGGCTGTGCGACTTCGCGCAAAAGCACGGTTTGAAATACCGTCGCGATGATGAGAACTGCGTGGTTATCGAGAAACCTGCTTCGCCCGGATGCGAAGACGCCGAGCCCGTGGTGATACTCAACCACATGGACATGGTGTGCGTGGCTCGCGACGGATATGAGCGCAACGGACGCAAGTTTGACCCGCTTAACGATGAGATTATCCCATATATTGACGTTGACGAGAACGGAACCCGCTGGATGAAGGCCGAGGGGACATCGCTTGGTGCCGACAACGGATTCGGTCTGTCAATGGCTCTGGCTATACTTGCCGACGACACGCTCGTTCATCCTGCGCTCGAAGTCCTCACTACTACCAACGAGGAAGACGGCATGAGCGGTGCCGAGGCGTTGAGCCTGGATTTCATCAAGGGACGCAAGATCATCAACCTCGACTCCGAGGCCTACGACGAGATAACCGTGGGCGCTGCGGGTGCTTTCCTGCAAGTGGCCCACTGGACTCCCAGGCACGACGATGTGCCCCAGGGGTATGCGTATCGCCGCATCGTGATGGACGGCGGTCTGGGCGGACACTCTGGCGTTGACATCAACAAGGGACGCTGCAACTGCAACCGCGAGATGGCTGTGTTCTTGGACGAAGAACTGGCCGACGGCATCATGGCAGGCCAAGTCGCTGTGTGTGCGTTCAACGGCGGCACTGCCAACGCATCAATACCGTCGTGTGCCGATGTGGTTGTTGCCCTGCACCCCGACGTTGCCGACTCCATGGCACAGATTGTTGCCGCGCGCAACGAGGACCTGCGCGCACGCTATGCCGCTACCGATGCGGGCATCAACATGCGCATCGAGGATGCCGCCCCCTGCGATAAGTGCATCGACAAGGCCACAGTGATGAACCTGCTGGGTTGTATTCCCGAACTGCCTTGCGGCGTGATCGAGATGCGCGACGACATGCCGGGCACAGTGATGACCAGCAACAACATAGGCGTGGTGCGCACGCTCGACGACGAGATCACCGTGTCTTGCCACACACGCAGTTTCAGCAACGACGATATGCACGAGTTTGCCGAGGCCATCGAGGAAACCTGCCTGGGACATCTTGCCAGCGATGTGGAGCAACTCATGGACACCGGATCGTGGATGGAGAACCCCGACTCGCCGCTGCTCCAGCTCACCTGCGACACGTTCAAGGACGTGCTGGGCTTTGAGCCCAAGAAGGTGGCAATGCACTTTGTGCTCGAAGCTGCCTACTATGTAGAGAAATATCCTGGCGTGGAAATGGCGTCGATGGGGCCGCTCATCATCGAGCCCCACTCAACAAGCGAGCGAATCAACCTTGACACCGCCGACAACATCTGGCGCGTGACCGTAGAACTACTCAAACGCCTAGCAACCAAATAACTTATGATTATCGATTTCAACAAGATAGAAGAGCAAAGCATCCCTAACTTCAAGGGAGGAGAGAAGAGCCTCGAGGCCCGCATGTATTTTGACGGCACTAACCGTGTGCTCAAAGGGCGCCTGCAACCCGGAGCCAGCATAGGCCTGCACACCCACGACGACAGCTGCGAGATGATATTCCTCACCCGCGGCACTGCCACCGTGATCTACGACGGCGAGCGCATCACCTTGCACGAGGGCCAGTGCCATTACTGTCCCAAGGGACACAGCCACACTCTCATCAATGAGAGCGACGAAGAGATACACATCACAGCCGTTGTCCCCCAGCAGTAACTAGCAAGATGAAAATCTATGTAGCGTCGTCATGGCGCAACACTTACTACCCGCACGTTGTGCAGGGCCTGCGTGAGGCAGGGCACGACGTGTATGACTTCAGGAACCCGCCCAGCGGCGACGAGGGCTTCAAGTGGTGCAACGTGGGCAAGGACTGGCTTGAGTGGACTCCGGCTCAGTACCGCGACATGCTGCAGCACCCGCTGTCGCAGCGACAGTTTGGCAACGACATCGAGGCAATGCAATCGTGCGACGCATGCGTGCTTGTGCTGCCATGCGGACGCTCGGCACACACCGAGGCAGGGTGGTTTGCCGGATGCGGGAAACCCGTCCTGGCCTACATACCAGAGAAAGTAGAGCCCGAGCTGATGTACAAACTCTTTGCCGGCATCGCCGTCACAATGGCTGAACTCACAGAAATGCTTGCACAACACAGCAAGTGACGCCCCAGCAGCAAGTGGCGGTGTCATAATGGTGTGTTGTTATGTCAAAGTCCTTCTGGGCCGTGTATTTGCCGAAGCGGCAGAATCGGCGCTAGCCCATGTCGGACATCATCACCCCCCAGTGCTGCTAGCATTGGGGTTTTATTTTGTCATGTAGTCAGTTGTTTTCTGCTCTTGATGTTCATAGAGTTTGTCGAAAAGATGTGATAATACTTGCATAATTCTGCTATTTTTGCGATATTTGCAAACTAAAACACTTCTGGAATTTACAAACTAATAAATACATTTGCATGGACATGAAAAAACCTTTACTATCGCTGCTTGCGCTCACTGCGGTTGCTGCTGTGGCTCAAAAGTTTGATGTGGTGGATGTGCAGCTGCTCCCGGCGACGGGGGTGGAGATGTATCATCCTGTGTTTACGCCCGACGGTAAGCAACTGCTTGTCACTAGCGAAGCCTATGACGGACTGGGCATAATCAATGTTGACGGCACTAATTACCGCTCGCTCTCTGATGCCCGCAGTGCAGGCTACTATCCTGCTGTGAGTGCCGACGGCTCCACTGTCACTTGCCGCGAGCTCGATGAGACCACGATGACTCTATCGCTCATGAACATTGACCTTGCCACTGGCAGCAAGCACACGTTGGAGAGTGGAATGGGGCATTTTAACCACATCAATTTGAGTGGCGACGAAGCCTTGATGGGCGTTGAGGGCAAGATGACGCGACGCAAGGTCGCTGCAAGCAATCAGGTCGAGAATAACGTGTTTGTCACCGAGGAAGATCTTAAACTCGTGGTGTACCGCAATGGCGAGCGCACTGTGGTAGATCCGCTATCAACTCCCGATCGCGATGTGAACTATTGCTGGTCGAGCCTGTCGCCCGACAAGAAGCATCTGCTCTTTGTGGGCGGCAACAATGCCTATGTGAGCGACCTCTACGGCGGCAATCTCGTCAATCTGGGACGCCTGCACGCTCCCGTGTGGCGCGACAATGACTATGTGGTGGCTATGGATGACCGCGACGACGGATACCGCTACACCGCAAGTGACATTGTGATAATGGGTCGCGACGGTAACGACCGCCAGCAGCTCACGGCCACATCTAGCGAGATAATGATGTTTCCCAGCGTGAGCGCGCAGGGCGACCGCATCGCCTGCCACACCCTCGAGGGGAAGGTGTATATAATGACCATCAAAGAAAGATAAGATATCATTTTTGTAACTATGCGGCAATACTAATTTTGCAGAATCCCCGCACAGATATCACTGATTTAATTTATTAAAACTGAAAGAAATTAAAATAATTTTATTCATGTTTTGCATGTTAATGTAATCAACAAGCGAAACTTAAATAATTTTATTTTTCAGTTTATTCAAAGCAATCTGTTGTTTGTTATTTTATGTTTTTTCTGTGAGATCTGCGCGAGATGTCCCATTGTTCCTATTGCTCAACATTTTATTCAGTAAAATTCTTATAACAAAATATATTATGAAGAAGATAGTATTATTTGTATTGATGGTTGTCACGGTGCTTGCGGCGGGGGCTGCTAGCAGCAGGACAAAGATATATATCAATCCCGGGCACGGAGGGCATGATAGCAATGACCGTCCCACTCCGCTCCCCACCGAGCTGGGCTACACCACTAGCCAGCAGTTCTATGAGAGCGACGGCACTCTCGACCGCGGTCTCACTCTCGACACCCTCATGCGCGGCTTGGGATTCCAGACCAAGATGTCGCGCAAGACCAACACCTCGGCCGACGACCTCTCGCTCAGCACCATTGCTGCGCAGAGCAACAGTTATGGCGGGTACTTCGTGTCGCTTCACTCTAATGGCGCCAACGCCATCGCAAACTATGTGGTTGCCATGTATAGCGGCACCCGCACCACCAACTCCACCGAGCGTGTGTCGGGGTCGCAGGCGTTTGCCGCCGAGTGTGCTAAACAGAGCGATATCAACCGCCTCACCGACGTGACCTATTCCACTCCGCGTGCGGTCAACGACTACGCTTTCCAGGGGTGGAGCCTGGGCGTGCTCAGCAGCAACACGCAGGTGGGTTATCTTGTGGAAACGTGGTTTCACGACTACCGTCCCGAGGCACTGCGCATGAAGAGCCATGTCTATAACAAGTTCACTGCATGGCAGATTGCACGTGCCTATGTCAACAATCCTGGCGGCAACACCAGTGTGCTCAAAGGTTGTGTCATAGGCGATATTCGCGACCTCTCCAAGTCGTGCGGTTACAGCAGCTACACATCACGCAACCGCGACAGCAAAATGGCTGTCAACGGCGCCAAGGTTGAGTTGCTCAATTCTAGCGGCACCGTTGTGCAGACAATGACCACCGACAACTGGTCTAACGGAGTGTACGGTTTCTTCGACCTCGCGGCAGGCAGTTACACCGTGCGCGTGAGCAAGACGGGATACAAGAGCCAGACTGCAACCGTGACTGTGAGCAACAACACATCCACACTCAAGCGTTTTGACCTCACGCAAGGCACTGATAACGGCATTAGCACATCGGCATCAAGCGTCAACTTCGGCAGTGTGACTGTGGGCTCGACATTGTCCAAGACGGTCACTGTGACTGGCGCAGGCCTTACAGCAGGCATCACCGTGCAGTGCAGCAACGGTTTCTATACCGTCACACCAGCATCGCTTCCCGCAACGGGCGGCACGCTCACCGTGAAGTATGCGCCCACAGCAGCTGGCAACCACAGCGGCACCATTACCCTCACCAGCGGCACCAAGACTGCCACAGTGGCCCTCGACGGCACTGCCAAGAACCCGCCACTCGCGTTCACCGAAGGGTGGAACATGAGCGAGACCAGCGGCAAGAAGGACAGCAAGTGGCTCTCGACCTACAGCAAGGCACGCAACATGGACTTCGGTGCCGGAAAACTATATGTGGTCAACGCCGAGGATGGCAAGATTGCTGTGGTCAACGCGCAGACTGGCGCCTATATCAAGGACCTCAACATGACCGGCGTCACCGAGGGAACTCTCAAGGTGATTGACGTCAAGTATTTCGACGGCAAGGTGCTGGCTTGCAACCTCGCTGCACCCACGAGCGACACCAGCAAGCCACTCAAGGTTTACATCTGGGACAACGACAACGCTGCACCGCGAGTGCTGCTCAGCACCACCGACTATGACAACAAGGCCCGTGTGGGCGACTGCCTGGGCGTCTATGGCACGCTCAGCGATGGCTATATATACTTTGCCGCAGGCTCACAGACTGAACAAAACGAGGTGCTGCGCTACCGCATCAAGAATGGTGTGTGCGCGACTACCCCCGACTATATCATGCCACTCTCTGAACAAGGCAACTCTGTGACGCTGGGACTCTCACCTCGTGTATATCCCGAGGCTCCCGCCTGCTTCTGGGCGATAGGGCAGCAGCGTTATCCCACCTTCTTCAATGACGGTGTGGTGCAATACACGCATAACAGCGGAGCACTGGGTGGCGTGATACACGGCAATGCATTCAAGCCGTTCACTTATCGTGGCACAACCTACGGACTATCTACCACTTACCAGGCTGGCTCTACCACGCTCACCGGCGGACATGTGGTGCTCACCGACGGCACTAATGGCTGGGCCATGAGCGAGGCTCTGGGTTCTTACCCCAGCGCCGGACTGGGCACAACGCGTAACACATCGATGTCAACCAGTGTGGCAACTGCTGTCAATGGCGACCAGGGTGTGGAGATGTGGGTGCTCGTGCACAACCAGGGCATCGCCTACTACAAGACAGGCGTCGTGCCCACTTACGACCTCAACGACACTATCGCACGCGTGACGGTGTCGGTCGATAAGATTGCCATGGGCAACATTGAATATGGCATGACTGGACAGGCCACCCTCAACGTGGCAGGAAGCAACCTCAAAGGTGACATCAAGATTGCCGTCACTGGCGCAAATGCTAACCTATTCAGCGTCTCGCCCTCTGCCATTGCACGCGCAACAGCTTCGGGCAACGTGACCGTGGACTACAAACCGCAATCCCTGGGCGCACATAGCGCTAGCCTCGTGGTTTCAAGCACTGGTGTGAAGGACGTTGTTATCCCCATCACTGCCACATGTATCGAAGAACCAACGGTGAAGGGCAACTTCCAGAAACTCAACAACCTGTGGTACTACCATATCCCCAGTGGCTCGCATGCCAACGAAAACCTTGTTGTGTTGAGCAATGCCACTGAACAGCACGGACATGCAATCCCCGACCCGATGCTCCAGCAATATCTCGTGAGCCGGGGCCAGGTGTGGTTCTGGAACTATATCGACCAGAAGACCAACGGCAAGGCAACGACTGCCAACATAGGCTCCGACGGCCGCGTCGTGGCTCCCGACGGATGCTATGCAATCATGTTCCAGAACTCGGTTGAGAACGAGACCGAGGGCACTGGATATGCTGCAAGCAATGTGATAGATTTCAGCGACATGGGTGCTTACGGCACAGCGTCGGCCACAGCATTCAATGGCGTTGCCGATCTCACTGGCTTGGGATATTTCAAGAACATCGCCACGCTCAACATGTCGCGTGCGCAGTATGCAGGTTTCAGTTCGCGCTCGGCCCTCACCAGCGTTAACCTTGCGGGCAACAGCAAACTCACTCGCGTGGATCTGACCGGAAACGACATCACTGCCCTTGACATCACTGCCAACACAGCCCTGCAAGAACTTATCCTCGCTGGCAATGCCTCGTTCAGCAAACTCGTGAGCGGAACCAATGCCAACATGCAGATCATAGACCTCTCGGGCACAGCCTACGATAACGCCCTGCAAAGCGATGTTGTGGCAAAGTTCGCCAACTTGCGTGTGCTCCATGCTGCCGGCACCCAGGTTAGTGACCTCGATGTCACTCGCCTTGCCAAACTGCAATCGCTCGACCTGCACAATGATGCCGCAGGCACTGCACGCATGCATGTGCTTAACCTGGGCAGGAACACCGCGCTGCGCGATCTGCACTTGAGCAACTTGCACCTTGCCGCGCTCAACATCAATTCTAGCACCCTTGGACAGAGTTACGTAGGCGCCGGTGGCAAGACCGAGGCTGGTGCAGTCGATGTGGCAGGCAATAGCCGCTGCGGCAAGGCCAACTTCGTGACATGGCGCAATATAGAGGGTGGCAAAACCAAGTACCACGCAATGTGTTACCTGCCCATCGCTGGCGACGACGTGAACCTGCTTGATACACAGAAGGGATGGTTTGATGTTTCTAACAACGGCAACCCCGAGACCGTGAACCTCACTAGCACGATGGCTGATGATGGATTCAGTGCCGACAAGGTTGCTCTCTGGCATCTCGCCACAGCAAGCCATGCCGCCACAGGCAGCACACTGCAAGTGCTCGACGGCGACCAGCAGGAAGAGACTGGCATCACAGGCACAGTGGTAGTGCTCAAACGCTACGACAGCGACACTGTAATCAGCGACGTGCCCGCCGATGCTCCCGTTGCAGTTGCCTACGATTATACTATCGCTAGCGGCCGCACTGCAACGTTCTATCTCGACATCAAGCAGTACACTCATGTTGAGACATTCCTTCCTGGCGACGTGAACGAGGACGGCGTGGTCGATGTGGTTGATGTGTCTGCTCTTGTCAACAAGGTCCTGGGCAACAATCCCAGCCCCTTCAACGGCAAGGCTGCCGACATGAACGGCGACGGAGAATATGACATCACCGACGTCAACATGATTGTCTCCGTGGTAGTGGGACTATAACATCCCGGTAACCCACCATAGTGTCACGATGTCACGGTCACACATGTATAAAATGTGTGAGACCGTGACATCGTGTTTTTCGGTAATCTCATGTGCTGTGTCCCTATTTTGTGGTGTCACATAATAAAACACGGTGATGTTGCGTTTATATAGATAAAAAGTACTACGTAATGAAAAATAATTTTCTATTCATAGCAATTGTGGCGGCGGTGGCGCTGCTTTCGTCTTGCTCTACCACAAAAGAAAACAATCTGGCCTATTTTAAGAATACGCCTCAAGTAGCCTCTGGCTCTTTGCCTCAGAGTCCTCTCAACGAAATCAGGCTCATTGCCGACGATGAAATCACCATCACCGTGTCGTCGATGGCACCCGAAGCAACTGCGATGTTCAACGCACCGCTTGCCAACAACGCCTCGCGGGGCGACACCGAGATGAAGACGTCGGGACGCCTTTCGACCTACATCGTGGGGCAGGACGGCAACATCACCATGCCCGTGATAGGCAAGCTCGCCGTGGCTGGAATGACAACCCATGAGGTAGAGGAACTCGTGAAGCGACATGTGTCGCAAGTGGTCAAGGACCCCTATGTGAAGGTGCAGATCATGGGCTACTATGTGAACGTGATGGGCGAGGTCAAGGAACCTGGCCGCGTGAGGGTTACCAGCGAGCGATTCTCCGTGCTTGATGCCCTGGCATCGTGCGGCGACCTCACCGAGTATGCCGACCGCGCATCGATCATGGTGGTGAGAGAAGAAAACGGCGAGAAGAAATTCTACCGCCTGAACCTTGCCGACACCGATGTGTTTGCCTCGCCATGCTACTACCTGCAACAAAACGACGTGGTGTATGTGGAGCCCAACGCTATCAAGATAGACAACTCTAAATACAACACCAACAACGCCTACAAACTGACCGTCATCTCAACCATCGTGAGCGCAGCCAGCGTCATCGCATCGCTCGTCATCGCTCTCACCGTAAAATAACCCATACACAACATGAGCAAGAACACAGGCGGCAACAAGCCGCACACCCCCACAGTCGACTTGCAGGCACTGGTGGCTCGCTACAAACGCTACTGGTGGCTGGTGCTTGTTTCGGTAATTCTGTGCCTGGGAGCAGGGCTTTTTTACCTGCACATTAAGAAACCCGTGTACCTGATCCAGGCCATGGTGCTTGTTGACCAGGACAGCAACTCGTCGGGTGCCGGAGCCCAACTCGTCAAGAGCCTGTCGCTGGGAGGCGGCAATTCTCGCGTCGAGGACGAGGTGGTGGTGATGAATTCGCACGAACTTTTCTGCCAGATGATCAATATATTGCGCATCAACCGCAAATATGTGGAACGGCATGGCTTTCTCGACAATGAGGAGCACTACAACGACTCTCCCATAGAGATCGATGCCCCCGATGCGCTCTTTGACACCCTCTCGGTGAGCATGGCGTTCAGGATTGAACTCCACAAAGACGGCAAGGCCGACATCACCGTGAAGAAGGGTATGTTCAACAACCTGGCCGAGGTGAGCAACGTCACGTTGCCAGCAACCGTCAAGACTCCCTACGGCATCTTTGCCGTGCGCACTACCGACTATTGCCTGCCTCACAAGGATTACACCATCAAAGCCACTGTGAGCGGCAACATCCCTTGCTACGAGGGCATCAAGAAACTCATCACCATCAAGTCGGTGAGCAAGAAGTCTAACGCAATCTACCTGGGGTATGCCGACACCAACAAGAACCGTGGACGCGACATTCTCAACACGCTCATTACATGCTACAACGAGCGCGGCCAGCAGGAGAAGGACGAACAGGCCGTGAACACTGGCAAGTTTATCGAGGACCGCTTGGGACTCATCTACAAGGATCTCACCGGCAGCGAGGAGGAAATCGAGGCCTACAAGCGAGCGCACAACATGATCGACGTGGGCTTGCAGACCAAGAGCCTCATAGGCAAGCAGGAGATTGCCGACAGGGCTATCGTCAACCTCGAAACAAAGTACCGCATCGCCGAGATGATCAAGGACTTCGTCAACAATCCCGCTAACCGCAACTCCTACATACCATTCAGCGCCGACTCAACGGCAGCGACAGGGTCTATCAAGGCCTATAACGCCCTCATCATGGAACGCATGCACCTTGCAGCCAGCGCCACCGATGACAACCAGGCCATGCACCGCCTTGACGAGCAGATAGAGGTGATGCGCAGCAATGTGGCGAAAGGCGTAGAAAACACTTTGAACGCCATTAAGATACAGCTTGCCCGCGCCAATGCCGAGAGTGCATCGTCGGGTGGCGAGCTCAACACTTATCCCACCGATGAGCGCGAGATGCGCGCCCTGTATCGCCAGCAAGGCATCCAGAACACGCTCTACACCTTCTTGTTGCAGAAGCGTGAGGAGAATGCCCTGCTTCTGGCCGCAACCACGCCCAAAGGACGCATTGTGGAACATGCGCACGCGCAGACCGAGCCCATGTCGCCCAGGAAGATGATTGTGGCCTTCGTGGCACTGCTCGCCGGCCTGCTGCTTCCTGTGGTGATGCTATATCTCAAGAACCTGCTGTACACCAAGTTCAACACCGAGGACGAACTTGAGCAATTAGCCGTGATGCCCGTGGTGGGCCACATCCACCACAACCGCCACGATGAGGCACTTGTGGTCAAGGACGGTAGCACTAGGGTCATCGTGGAACTCTTCCGCTATGTGCGCAACAACATCCAGTTCATGCTCAACGGCGAGAACGACAAGGTGGTGCTCGTCACTTCGAGCATGAGCGGCGAGGGCAAGTCTTTCGTGAGCCTCAACATCGCCTCGGCATTTGCCTTGCTGGGCAAGCGCGTGGCGCTCGTGGGTATGGACATACGCAAGCCGCGCATCGCAGCCATGCTGCCAGGCATTGCCGAAATGCCCGGTGTCACCGGTTACCTGTCGCAGTCGAGCGTCACTCTCGACGACATTATCCAGCATGTCGGTCAGGTGGATTCGCTCGATGTGCTCGTGGGAGGCGCTATCCCGCCCAACCCGTCGGAACTGCTGCTCAACAACCGCGTGGAAAGGCTTTTTGCCGAGCTACGTGAACGCTACGACATCATCATCGTTGACTCTGCGCCTGTGGCTATGGTGAGCGACACATTCTCTCTCGCCAAGTGGGCCGACGCAACAGTGTGCGTCACCCGTGCTGGCTACACCAAGCGCAACCAGGTGAAGCTGCTTAACAAACTCGTGCAAGAGAACCGCCTCAAAAACGCCAGCATTCTCATCAACGACACCAAGCCTAGCATGGACAACGGCTACGGCTATGGCTACGGCGAGAATAAGGACTGAACGGCAGGTAGTTAGGGAGTGAGAATGAAAGACAACTCGGCGACATATCAGCGGCTGTTCTTTTTCATCTTCTGGGTGGGTGCCACATTTGGTTTCATCAGCGATGAGGTCATTACAGGGTTGGCATCCATGCGCACGCCTGTTTTCCTTATGCTCGATGCCTTGTGGGTGTTGCTGGCATGCTGCACCGTGCGCAACAAGTGGCACATTGCCTGCATGGCGTGCTTCATTGCCGTGTCGTGTGCAACCACATGCCTTTCTAACGGCATGCCGCTCACATTCTGGGCCAACGGTGTGCGTGACATCCTGGGCATCTTCCTCGCTTATCCCATTTTGTGTTACTTCATGCAAGAACCCGCCCGTCGAGAGCGGTTTGAAAACTCCCTGGACCGGCACTTGATGTGCTTCCTGGGCGTGCAAGCCTTTTGCGTCACCTACCAGTGTCTGCTATATGGCGCCGGCGACCACTGCGGCGGCTCCTTTGGCAACTGGTATTCAGGCATCGTGTCGATGTGTATCTACTGCGCGTCGTTCTACCTGATGCATCGCAGCATCGACCAGTCGCATTTCTTCGCCAGCCTGCGCAGTAACTGGTTGCCCGTGGTGCTGTTGTTTCCCACATTCCTCAACGAGACCAAGGTGAGTTTCGTGCTCATCGTGCTATACTTCGTGCTGCTCATGCCGCTCGACCGCCGCTACCTGGTGCGTGCCATGTGGATACTTCCCGTGGGGCTGCTGCTCGGCTGGATGGCGATTGCGGTTTACACATCTACCGTCAAGGACTTTGATGACATTTTCTCAATGGAATTTGTCACCGACTACATCATGATTGATGACATTGAAGATGCCGAGGGCGGCGCTATGTGGGACCTAGAAGAAGGCAACAAAGCCGATGTGCCGCGTCTCACCAAGATCATGTACCTGCCGCTGCTCCACAACGAGGAACCGGGCCATGAGCTCACTGGCTGGGGAGTGGGGCAGTTTAAGGGTGGCTCGATGTTCGGCGTGTCGGAGTTTGCCGAGCGTTATGACTGGCTGCTCATGGGGTCAATCCCCTACATGTTCCACGTGCACATCCAGCTGGGGCAGGTGGGACTGGTGATGTGTGTCTTGTGGCTGCTTGCGCTGTTTGTCGTGAAACCCGCATGGAGTTCCGGCCGCAACTTCAACATGCAGCTCTTTGCGCTCGTGTGCATTCTCATCATCATGATCTACAACGACTCATTGCGCGACCTGTGGATGTGTTCGTTCATCTTCTTGCTTATGGCGGCATCATGGCACAATGAGAACAATGAAGTCGAGGCTGGTGAAACAGAGTTACCACTATCTCAAGAACAGCAGCAGTGAAGATAGCATATTACATATGGTCGTTTCTTGAACGTTTCGGCGCCAGCGCGCTGTCGTTTGGCGGTAATCTCGTGCTTGCCTATCTGCTCAATCCTGCCGACTTTGGCCTCGTGGCGATGCTGGGAGTCTTCACGTCGCTCATCTTCACGCTTGTAGATTGCGGTTTGAGCGACGGCCTGCTGCGTGAGAGCAATCCCAGCGACCGCGACTTCAACACGCTGTTCTACTTCAACCTTGCCACGGGAGTGGCATTGTGCCTGCTCTACGTGGCGCTGTCGCCTCTGGTGGCATCGTTCATGCACCGTCCCGAGCTGCAGCCCGTCATGGCTGTCCTGGGCACAGGAGCCGTGTTCAGCGGTCTGTCGATAGCCCAGCTCACCCGCTTGCGCTCGCAGCTGCAATTCAAGCGCATTGCCGCCATCAACGTGGGCGCGACGCTCATGGCGTTGGTCACTGCCATAGCCATGGCTGCCTGGGGATGCGGATACTGGTCGCTCGTGGCGCTGCAAGTGGGGTATGCGGCTGCTGTGATGGCGTTGCTGCTCATCTTCAGCAAGTGGAACCTGAAAGTTGAGTTCGACACTGCGCGTTTCAAGCAACTATGGAAATTCGGCGTCAACCTGCTCGTCTCCACCATGGTCACGCAGTTGTCGCAAAACATATTTGCTTTCATCCTGGGCAAATACTACGACCCGTTGAAGGCTGGATTCATGGGGCAGGCGCAGAAGTTGCAGCAGACACCCACCAATGCCGTGGAGGCATCGATATCGTCCACATCATTTGTCCTTATAGCCAAGCACAATGACCCCGAGGACCGCCGAGCTGCCATCGTGCGCATGCTGGGCATCATCACGCTCATCATCGCTCTGCTATGCGGTGGACTCATAGGGTTGGGAGGGGTGTTCATCGACTGGCTGTTGCCCGAGAAATGGCTGCCCACGGTGCCTTACATCAGGCTCATGGCGTTGTGGGGGCTCGTTTATCCGCTGTGCAGTTTCATGGGCATTGTTTTCAAGTTATATGACCACACACACGTGATACGCAATGTGATGATTGTGGAGAAAACGCTCATCGTGGTGGCGGCGCTCACGCTCTACCGTGTGGGCATCGATGCTGTGGTCTATGCCGCAGTGGCAATCTCGTCGCTGGCGCTTGTCACATACTTCTATCAGGCCTCGCGCATCACAGGCATTTCGTTTGGCCGCTTCATCTATACCTACTTGCGCAGCCTCCTTGCAGCAATTCCGCTAGCCGCCCTAGCATTGTTGCTCTAACCAGGAGCAACTATACACCAATAACTTTTTTTATTACTCCCCGCGCAGATTTCGTAACTATTCAGCAATAGAATTTTGCATAGTCCCCGCCCAGACCTTATGAAAATCTTTCTCTTTGCTTGATACTTTGTGCGAGAGATTATGGTAAGGTCAGGGTGGGGACTCCGCAAAGTTCCGTTAGTGAATAGTTCTTGTTTTTATTCTGCTGTTTAACAGCTTGTTGTATAAATAATATTTTTATTCTTCGGGGTTTACTGTGAGCTGGACCAGCTCGATGCGGGCTGCTGTTTTGCGTGTGATGGTGATGCTGTAATTGTCGATGTTGACGATGTCGCCCACGGCTGGGATGGCTTCGTGGTTGAAGATGACGTAGCCAGCTATGGTCTGGTAGTCGTCGCTCTCGGGCAGACCCAGGTGGAAACGGTCGTTGATTTCCTCTATCTCCATGCGGCCGCTCAATTCGTAGGTGTTTTCGTTGATCTGCTTGGCGACCAGTTGGTTGCGGTCGTGCTCGTCCTCAATTTCGCCGAAGATTTCCTCCACGAGGTCTTCAAGCGTGAGCATTCCCGATGTGCCGCCAAACTCGTCGAGCACGATTGCCATGGAGCGTTTTTTCTCCATGAGGTTAGTCATCATCTTGCGTGCGAGCAGTGTCTCGGGGGCGAAAAGCACGGGCTTGATGCGTGACTTCCAGTCAACATCGGTGACGAATAGCTCGCTCACCTGGATGAAGCCTATCACGTTGTCGATGTCTTCCTTATAGACCACAATTTTAGAGAGTCCCGACTGGGTGAATAGTTTCACCAGCTCGTCGCGTGTGGTGTCGATGACATCGACAGCCACAATCTCGTTGCGTGGCACCATGCAGTCGCGCAGCCTAGTGTCGCTGAAGTCGAGTGCGTTCTCAAAGAACTTGACCTCTTGTTCCACGTCGCGGTTTTCCTCGGCCCGCTGGTCGATGTTCTCTTGCAGATAGGCGTCGAGCTCATCGACGGTGATGATACCCACTTGCTCCTTGTTGACCTCGATGCCGAACAGGCGCATGAGCCCTGCCGAGAGCATCTGGGTGAATCGCGAAATGGGGTAGAGCAGGAGGTAGCATGTGTAGAGCGGTAGCGAGAACATGCGCAGCGAGTAGTTGGGGTTGATGCGGAAAACAGTCTTGGGCAGGAACTCGCAAGCCACTAGCACCACGATGGTGGAGATGAGCGTGAGCAGGATGAGCTGCATTGCCTCGTTGCTGCCCGCCCACTTGCTCACGTAGCCAGCCAGCAGAACCGACATCGCCATGCTGTAGATCACGTTGACGATGTTGTTGCCTATGAGCAGAGTGGAGATGAACATCTCGCGATGCGAGTAGAAGACGTTGAGGATGCGGTTGACGATGCCTCCCTTGGCGATATCAATCTCGGCACGCACCTTGTTGGACGCTACAAATGCAATTTCCATGCCCGAGAAGAATCCCGAGAGGATCATCGTGATGATTACTGCTGTGAGTGCCGTGAACTCTGTCATATATATTTTTATGTTCTGTATTTGAATAATCGAAAAGACGGTGCGGTGTCGTTATTTGCCGCCGGGGTGCGGCATTTTACTCTCGTCGATGGGGAAAATAGCTTCAACCTTGCGCAAGGTGTAGGTTGAGAATTGCTCGTTGGACTCATATCCATATCCTTCGATCACGCGTCCTTGCTTCTCGACGTGGATGAAGGCATCGCTATATAGTTTGTGCTGCACTTGGTCCCAGTAGAGTTGGTCGGTGAGCACTACCTCGCTGCCGCCGTTGCTTGAGATGCGCACGTTGCCGTTGAGGTCCCACAGTTGCTTTCGCTCGTCGTAGTAGGCCGAGTCGCACTTGATAGTTGTCATGACCTTGTAGGCCGAGTCCATTTCCTCGGCGATAATTCCCTGCGGGAACACCCAGTGAGGTTCCTTGGCCTCCTCATACATGCTCCACAGCTTGGTGGTGATGCGATAGCGGGTGTGGCCGTTGTCGCTGATCACCGTCTGCACGTCGCGTGAGTTCATCGTGGGCACGGTCTCGGGATTGGTAGAGCGGCTCACGACGCTGCTCACCTCGTCCTTGCAGCTGGCAATGGCTAGGCACATCGCTGTGGCAAGCATAAGGGCTGTGGCATGTCGCATCACTAGCGAATCTTGTTTTTCCAGAACCAAACTTCGTTGAAGTTGACGCCTAGGGTGATGTTGAAGTAGTCTTCCTGAATGAGCGTAACGGGAGCCGACAAGCGACGTTTCCATTCAAATCCCAGGTTGATAGTGGTCTTGCCGCTAGCGCCGGGCACGGGGAAACCGAGTCCGAATGTTGCGCCATAGTCGCGCACGTTATTGCCCATCACGTTGATGTAGTCGTGGTTGTAGAAACCGCCGGCACGGAACTTGACCGCACCCAGGTAGCTTGTTCTTGACCCGGGGCTGAACTGCAATCCGGCAGCTGCTTTCCAGCGGTTGTTGAACATCATGTTGCTTGCTTCAATACCCTCGATGGGGGCATATTTCACCTTGGCCCATTGCTGGTAGGTGAAGTCGGCCTCCACAAGGAGCTTGTTCGTGTAACTGTAGCTCACGCCGGCGCCAAAGGTGTGTGGCTGCTCATATTTTCCTGTGAGCTTAGTGTAGCCCACCGAGTCGAGCTTGGTGTCCTGGGTGTCGTAGTAGGTGCCCCATGTGTGTCCATGCAGCGACTTCTTGGGCGAATAGGTCGCACCCACGATCACCTTGTGGTCCTTGTTGAGGTTGAAGGCATACTGCACGCCCACGTTGAGGTTATAGTCACGCACCTGCATGATGCGCTGGAACAGGGTGGTCGATTCGGCGGTGATGGTGTTAGTGTTGGTGGTAGTACCGAAGAGGTAGGCCACGTTGACTCCCAGGCTCAGGTTCTTGATGGGCTCGTATCCCACGCCGCCGTAGAGTTGCAGCAGTCCGCCGCTACCTGTGCGATACTCGTTGCCTCCATCGATAGTGTTGCCGAAGCTGTATCCCACCGACGAGTAGGGGAGGAGTCCGAACGATCCGCCCAGGTGCTTGGCCAGCTTGAACTGCGCAGTGAGGTAGTCCAGACCTCCGCCCAGGCTGTGTCCTGACTTGTCGCCTTCCTTTGACCACACGTTGGTAAGGTCCAGGCCGAAGTCCCATAGGAAAGTGAGAGAGTCAACCTGAGAATAAGACGCGGGGTTCATCACGTTGATGGTGCGTCCGTCTTGCATCGCATATCCCACGCCGCCCATTGAGCGCTGTATGCCTGACGCGTTGTCGCTGAGGATGCCATAAGCCATCTTTGAATAGGGTGTAGTAGAATTCTGCGCTGCAGCACTGACTGTCATCAATGCCGCTGCCGCGAGTGCTATGATCTTGTAAAATTTCATCTGTTTTTTTACTTTATAGTATATTTCAACTTGCAAAGTTAATAAAACCTTGTGATATTGTCTATATATTGTTTTGTTTTTTATGTTTCTTGCCGTTTTGCTCTTGTGCTTCGAGTCTGCCGGTGACCGTTGTGGCGTAGATTTGCAGCACGGCTCCCGCCATGAGCAGGGCGATGGAGTCGGTACCGGTGTGGTAGAACGTGAGTCCTGCCGAGACGCAGAACATCACAGCAGCAATGATGTTCATGCGGTAGAGTCGCTTGATGCGCAGGTTGTTGCCATCATATCGCTGCGTGAACCTCACGATGAGAGTGATGCCGGCTGCCGCTGCATAGATCCAGCGCATCCAGTCTTCCTTGACGTCAAACAGTGGCAGGGTGACCATCGATAGCATCACCAGCATCATCACCACTATTATCCATTCTTTTATCTGTTCGCTTTTCTTGTTAGCCATATTTTCAGTTAGGGTATGTCGGTAGTGTAAATTTCCTCATTGACTCGACGCATGCCATATTGCTCTCGCGCAATCTTCTCGAGGTTCTCGCGGTCGGTGTTCAGCTCGTTGACTTTCTTGTCGTAGAAGATGGCGGAGTCTTGCATAGCCTGGATTTCGGTTGTCAGGTCATTCTTCTGCGAGCTGAGCGAGTAAGACTCGAACAAGTTGTACTCGCCGAAGAAAAGCATCCACCCTAGAAAGATGATGAACACAACGAGCGACACGCTCACCCAGCGAGGAATCCATTTGGGTCGTTCCATATTATTATATAGGAGTAAAAATTGTTATATCATTTGAGTAATTCTGGGCGCAGTCTCTCGGTGCGCTTGATTGCCTCTTCTAGTTTCCACTGGTCGATCTTGGCAGTGTTGCCGCTGAGCAGCACTTCGGGCACCTTCCATCCGTTGAACTCTGCCGGACGGGTGTAGATGGGAGCCTCGAGCAGGTTGTCCTGGAAGGAGTCGGTGAGCGCGCTCTGCTCGTCGCCTATTGCGCCAGGGATGAGCCGCACCACGGCGTCGGCTATCACGGCCGCCGGCAGTTCTCCGCCTGTGAGCACAAAGTTGCCTATGGAAATCTCGCGGGTGATGAGGTGTTCCCTGATGCGATAGTCCACGCCCTTGTAGTGTCCGCACAGGATTATGAGGTTCTGGGCGAGCGACAGGGAGTTGGCCATGGGTTGGTCGAGGATGTCGCCGTCGGGCGAGGTGAAGATGATGTCGTCATAGTCACGCTCGCTCTTGAGATGCTCGATGCAACGGTACACGGGCTCGATCTGCATCACCATGCCGGCTTCGCCGCTGAAGGGGTAGTCATCCACCTTGCGGTGATTGCGCAGCGACCAGTCGCGCAGGTTGTGGATGTGGAACTCCACCAACCCTTTGTCCTGGGCACGTTGCAAGATGGAACAGTTGAGAGGCGACTCGAGTGCCTCGGGCATCACTGTGAGAATGTCAATGCGCATAGTTAATTTTCCTTTGTCATGTTGTACGGTTAGAATACCAGCGAAACGCCACCCATCACATTGAGCAGCTGTGCGCCCTGGCCTGGCATCACGTCATACTTGCGGTTGAGCAGGTTGTTGGTCTTGACCCACACGGCGAGAGTCTTGTCGAAACGCCATGTGGCTCCTGCATGCAGGTTGAAGGCATTGTTCAGGTCAACATATTTGTCGTTTTCGATGAAGCGACGCTGTCCGCGATAGTTCATGCCCAGTTCCACTGCAAGCTGGCGAATGGGGGTTACCTTGACATTGGCATCGGCAACCATGCGTGCGCCGTCGAGCCCCAGGCTGTAGCCGTTCAGCCACTCGCTGGTGAGGTCGTCATTGCCGGGAGCGTAGGTGAGTGATGCTGCAACGTCAACGAGCGAGCGGTACTTGTAGTTGATCTCGCCGCCAAATTTCACGCCGCGCATCTTGTAGCCTTGGTAGGTGTTGGCTGCATAGAGATCGCTCTGGAATGTGGTGAACTCCGACACGCGCACGAGCTGACCCTTTGCCATGCCGTAACCTGCAAAAAGTTTAGCGCTGAAACCTGCGAAGGGACCGAACTTGAAGCCGGCCTCGCCGTCGATGGGACGCCATGTGTTGGTGCTCATGCCCAGAGGGGTGCTGTAACGGTCAAGGCTTGCCATGTGTGAAAGCGAGTTGATGGTGTTGCCGCCTTTGAGATCTACAAAGATTGCGGCGCCGTCAACGATATCAACATCGAGCTTCACCACGGGTGCGATGTGGAACTTGCCCTCGTTGCCGGTGGCACCTGCCACATTATTGAATATGTCGCCCAAGACGAGGTCAAATCCTGCCTGCGCGCGGAACACGTCGTTCTCCCACTTGTAACGCGGAGCAACAGTGAAGACAAACTCGTTGTGGTCCACAGGCAGCGGGCCAGCATCATAGTTCTGGGCTCCCTTGAAGTTCACATAGTCGCCTTTGAGGTCGAGGGTGACGGTACCAAATTCAAATTCATAGTCGCCGCCTATGCCGAATTGCACCACATTCTCTTTGGCACCCTTGGCGTCGGGGGCATAGAACTCGGGCACCATGTCATAGCCGGCATGGTTGAAGCTGGCGTTGGCGCGGTAATACAGGTCGTTGTCGCTGATTTTAAGCTTGCCGTCCCAAGCACCGTTTACACCGAACTCGAGCAGTGCCTGCTTCTTGTCGGCGTCATAGTAATTGGTGAGGTCATCCATCTTGTGAGCGCCGTAGTAGTTAAAGCTGTCGAAGTGCACTCCAGCGTCGAGCTTGAGAGTGCCTGCCTTGAGATGCTGGTTGAAGTAGAGTCCCGCACGGTTGTCGTTGAACAGCTGTTTAGTGCGCATCTTGTCGTCGGGGATGAGTGTGGAATTGTTCTTGCCAGCCCATGTGCTGTTGTGCTGCACCCATATTCCTGCCTGCGAGTTATCGGAGTCGAGGAATCGGTAACCGGCGCTGCCGTCAAAGTTGGCCTGCATGCCACCGCCCACCTCAAGGTAGCCGCGCTTGTCGCTGAAATTGTGTGCGGTGCGGTAGCCGTAAGGCATCATGGTGGGGATGGTGTTGGGCATGGTGATGTCCACCGGTGTGTCGCTGTAGTCGAGGTTGGTCTTGGCCGGAGGGGTGATTTTCTTCACCTTGGGCAGGGTGGCTTTCTTGGTCACCTTCTTCTCTACAGGGACGAAGTCTTTTTCAAGGGTGATCTCCTTGTTGAGTTCCTTGCCAGCCGGTTGAGCTGATGTCGTCTGCTGTGCGTTGGCACCCGCAGCTGTGGCGCAAGCAATGAGTACACTCAATAATATCTTCTTGTTCATGACAGTAGTCTATATTGTTGTGTTGTGAAACTTCGGTGATTATTTTTTCTTGGAGTTGCTGGTATTCTTGAGAGCCTTGAGGCGAGTGTCAATGGCCTCGGTGATTTCTTTCTCCTTGCCGGGGTAGTTGCTCTTGAGGCTCTGCAGGTAGTCGCGAGCATCGGCGTTCTTGCCTTGTTTAGCATAGATGTCGCTGAGCAGGATGAAGCTCTTTGCCAGCCAGTAGCTGTGGGGCGTGCCGGCGTCGATAAACTGGTTGATGGTCTTCTCGGCGTCCTTGAGGTTGCCTGCCTTGAATTGCAGGTTGGCAAGTTCGTAGGACGACTGCGCGCCTTGTTCGCTCTGTGTGTCCTTGGCGAGTGCGGCGAAGTCCTTCTGTGCGTCGGCAGCGTTGCCTAGGTTGGCGTTGGCGAGTGCGCGGTTGAGCGTCACCTCACGCTCTTCGGCGGGATTGAGACCGCCCTTCTCGAGCAGAGCGTCGGCACCGCTCTTCACGTCTTGCCACTTGCCCAGAGCCTTTGAAGCGCGCATCACGCCCAGAAGCGCCATCACGCGGTTGTCCTCGCTCGACGATTTCTCGACCAGCTCGGTGTAGGCTTTGAGTGCCTTGTCATACTGTTTCTGGCGCATGAGGATGTCGCTGCGCATTGAGAGAGCGTCCTCGGCAAACGATGCGTCGGTGCCTGCTGCGAGGGCCTCGTCGAGACCTGCGAGGGCATCTTTGTAGTTGCCCTTGAAGTAGTTGAAGCGGGCGATGTAGTATTTAGCCTTGGGCACATAAGCGCCGGTGGGGTTGTTCTTGATGTAGTCCTGCATGCGAGTGATGCTGGGGTTGTCGTCGATGGCGAGTTTCTCGGCGGCCTCAAAGGTGAGGCGGTCCATCTCGCTCACGTCGATGCGTGGCGCGCCGTTGATGCCGTCGAGGAACTTGTTGAACTGCTCAAGCTCGCCGCGGTCGGCATAGATGAGCTTCATGTCCTCGGCAGCGGCCTGTGCCTCGTCGCTGGTGGGATAGTCCTTGACCACTTGCTTGTAGGCCTCGATAGCATCGTTCATGTTGCCCATGTTCTTGTCCACGATGGCCATCTGCAGCAATGCCTTGCGTGCCTCGGCGCTCTTGGGATAGGCCTTGACCACTTGCTTGTAGGTTGCCACGGCTTCCTTGCCGTTGTCAAGGGCGGCATAGGCATTGCCCTTCTCGATCATCGCTTGCGGGATGAGGGTTGACGACGGACATTCATTGATCATGGCGTCAAGCTGATTCACAGCCTGGTCAAACTGCTTGTTGAGCGCCATCATGATGCCCATCTGGTACATTGAGTAGTCGCGTGGAGCGGTCTTATCCACTTCCATTGCGCGGGCATAGCTCTCTTGGGCTGCTGTGTAGTCCTGGGTGTAGTAGTAGGTGTCGCCCATGCGGTTGAACACGTCGCCCAGCATCTGGTCGTCGAGCTGCTTGCTTGTGGCGGCATTCTGGAATGCTTTGAGCGCGTCGGCATACTTGCGCTGCTGGTAGAGCGAGTATCCCAGGTTGTACTGGGCTATGCCGTAGTTCTCGCCCTTGGTGCCTGCTTGCTTGGCATAGGCTTGCTGGTTGGCGCTAGCGTTCTTGTAGTCGCCGGTGCGGAACTGTGCCTCGGCAAGCCACAGGCGGCTCTCGTTGTAGATGTTCTTGTCCTTGCTGCCCAGGTCAACGGCCTCTTTGAGATAAGTGAGCGCTTCCTGGTTCTTGTCGTTCTTCAACGCCTGAACGCCCAGGTTGTAGAGTACATATTGCTTGGCTGTCTGCACTTTGTTGCCGGGGTTCTTGATGTGGTTGATGCTGGTGAGCGCGCGGCTGTAGTCGGTGGTGCTCATGTAAGAATCCACGAGGTGTCCTTCCACGTCGTCTTTAAACTTTGACTTGGGATAGTCGTTGAGGAATTGCTCGAACATGTCGATTGACTTGTCGAATGGAGTGCGTGCGCCCTGGCTCTGGCTCAACGCGTAGTTGTAGAACGCGGTCTCGCGCACGTTGGCATCATGGCTCATTTTTGCCGCGAGTTCAAATGCGCGCGCTGCGCCGTTCACGTCGTTGAGTTTGAGACGGCTCTGGCCTATGTAGAGGTGGGCGCTCTGTGCCAGCGCGTCGTCCTCGTCGGTGGCGATGCTCATGTGCTGGATGGCCTGCGCGTAGTCCATAGCCTGGAAGTCGAGCACACCCATTGCGTAGCCCGCTGTGCGGTAAGGCTCGCCTTGGGGGTCGGCAAGATAGGTGGTGAGGTACTTGCGTGCCGACGAGTTGTTGCCGGTGTGGAAGTAACTCTCGCCCACGATGCGGTTGAGCTCGGCAGTGAAGTAGTCGTTCTCGTCCTCACTCAAGAGCTGCTGCCCGCCAGAGATCACGCGGTTGTACTCCTTGTTGTGGAATCGTATCTGGGTGATGTAGTAACTAGCCTGATAGGGGAGGTCGCCTATGAGCTTGCTGTCGCTGGCAATGTTGATGAACTTATCCATCGCGCTGTCATAGTTGCCGTTGGCATAGTCGATATAGGCGTCATAGAAAATGGTTGCCTTGCCGTAGCGGCTAGAGCTGGTGAGCGACTTGTACTGGCGCTCGGCAAGTTCATAGTTGCCCAGGCGCAGGTTGGCATAGGCACGGCGGTACACGAGGTCTTCCTGGCGGTCGCCGTCGAGCGCGCCGTCGCGAACGAGTGAGTAGCTGAGCAGCGCGTTGTTCCAGTCGCCGCGGTAGAAGTGGTAGTCACCCACCTTGATTTGTGCCCACTGTGCGAGTTCGCTCGTGGGGTGCTCCTCGATGAAGTCGATGAGCGCATCCAGGTCGCCGCGTTCAGCGCGTTCAAACTTGCTCAGGGCGATGTAAAACTCTGCCTCCTCCTGTGCAGTGCCTGCGAGTCCCAAGCGAGAGGCTTGGTTGAGTTGGTCGATAGCACCCACATAGTTGCGGCTGTTGAACATGTTCTTGCCACGCTCCAGATAGCTCTGTGCGCCGCTGTTCATCACAGCAGGTTGTGCCGCCATTGCCACCGGCAGAGCAACACTGATTCCCAATATTATGTTTTTTATTTTCATCATGAAAACAGGATTTTTATTTTAATTTACAAATATACAAAAAATCCCGCAATCCCGCCCCCACCGCCCTTTAAAAATAACTATTTTTAATTATTGCCGTCGTTTACCGTAACTATTCAGCAATATCTCTCGCAGATTTCGCAGATGACGCAGATAAAAATTTAATATTCAACTTTCGCATGTTATAAAATCAAGTTACAATATTGTCCCGCCAGGGACAACAAAATAGCAACAATTACTTCAGCTTGCGAAACCTGTATTTATTATAACTCAACTTTAGCATTTGATAATAAATATTGCTAATTTATTGTCCGGCAGGACAATACCTAAATAACCCCCACCGCCGAACGAAGTGGCGGTGGGGGAAGAAATGCAACACGCACTGCGTCCAGCAGGACGCTAATCGG
>NZ_JAZLLZ010000010.1:0-71718 GCF_045598405.1 Sodaliphilus sp. | reverse complement strand
TGCGATGTGCTTGTTGCTCATCAATAAGGAATGAAGTGAGCTTGTTCATAAGGTTTCGTTTTATTGTTCTTCTGGCATCCTCACCAGTTCTTCTATGCCGACGTTTAATGCGAGGGCGATTTCTATGAGAGTTTCCAATGGTGGCTGGGTGGCATTGGTCACCCATTTGGAGATTGTTGCAGGATCACGATGAATGGTTTCTGCCAGCCACTTGTTCGTCAATCCACGGTCTGCCAAAATCACTTTTATACGGTTGAGTTTCTTGTCCATACCTTATTTATTATTCGTATGTGTGCAAAATTACTAAAATTTCATCTAAATCAAGATAAATGCGCAAGAAATTATCGTTACATCGGCAATTTTATTGTCAAATTAGAAATTTTAAGGTGATTTAGGGTACAAAACCAAGCAAATTCATGATTTTGTTATCGACTTTGCGTGTTGTTGATCATCCCCTATTTTCAATTTGTTGGTACCCTTTGCATGTCAAAAGGGAACCAACATGACTATTTTACCCCGAAAATGGCGGTATTTTTGCAGTTTTTTCATGAGTTTGCAAGACGTGGAGTAATTTTGCACTGCATTTTCAGTGCGAAACGCGTTAAACACTGGTGCAAGGATAAGCGTCTATCGCATGGCTTAGGAAGCAAGTTGTGTGAGATGGCGTAATGTTTAACTTTTAACACGTTACCTATGGCTAACAACAATAATAACACGATGGGACAACTCGTCGTTATGACCAGAGCTGACCTCGATGCCCTACTTCAGGATGCCATTGCAGCATCTCGGTCTTTGGCGGCGGAGCCTGTCAAGGAAGATCTCCTTCCTTCGATGGCTGATGAATATGTAACTCGTCAGCAGGCTGCCAAGATTCTTCACCTTGATGTTTCCTCCTTGTGGCGACTGGAGAAATCTGATCGTCTGGTATGCCCGTCTTCGCCCGCTGGTCAACGCGTTTGCCATGATAAAACCTAAGGCGAATCTGTTTTCGCCCAGTTGTGTTATTTTTGATAGAAGAAAGAGACAGTTCGATTGTTGCCATAGATGTGTGTTTAACGTCATTAAAAATTTACTCTGCAAAGGTACACAATAATCTTTTTATCGTTTCTCGAATGATTGAGCGTAATTTGGATTCTGTTATGATGTGTTTATATGTGTGTTTCCCTTCTCTAATCAACCAATCAAACCAATCATTGTGAGGTTCACGATTTATATAGTATTGAACATATGTATTTACTCCGTCAAATGTATAACCAAACTCTAACCTACCAATAACCAACCCAAACAATCCATCTCTTGACATTGGGAATGTTGTAGAGGCAATATGCCTTGACAATTTATCAATATTAAATAATTTCTCTTCATAATAATACAAAGGAAAATCCAAATCATTTCTATGGGTTAATTCGTAAAAATATATTTTGTCAAGAAAGTCTTTAATTTCATTTGAATATATTACCATTGTTATTGATGAGATTTTCTATAGTCTTCTGCCGTGATTCCCCCATTGCGAAGACATTCCTCAATGTTAATCTTTGGCGACAACTTTATTTTTCCTTCGTGCAAATGACGTTGTTGTTCTTTAACAAGTCGTGCTTCTTGTTCCTTTAGTATTTCTAACATTCTATCCATAACCAATACTAATTTTATATTTATAAATACTCTTTTACTGCAAATATACAGCAATTTTTTTGCATATCATGATATTTATAATAAAAAACAAAATAAACATGAAACATATTAAAAATATGCAACAGACTATATGAGGTCATGCGGCTCAAGAATGTAGCCAACACTTTCATCTTCAGTCTTGTGAGGAAAAGTCCACATCGTAGCATCTAAGTCTGTGTTGGCTGATGTGCCTTTCTCAAAATTGGGTATTGCGGTCCATGTTATTTTGTAGCGCTCGGTAAGCAGGCTCTTGATGTTGTCATAGAATCTGTTCATGCCATTGTAATAAACACTTACTTTGAGGAGACCGTAACTTGGATGGACATAGGCAGTACATTCGACATTCTTGTCCTTAATTTCAAAGAAGTACTCATTATCCTTCTTATGGTTGTATGTCCACCCTAATTTTCCCATTTTTTCACGTACTTGTTCTCCATTAGAACCCCATTCGTTATATGTTTCATAAAACTTAAATTCAGCGGGGTCGTCGTCTTTGCTGCAAGAATTAAATGCCATCACTGCGATGAGCATTAAAGCGATAAACAATAGTTTCTTAATCATAGTTTTGAGTAATTATGTAAGACTGATAGTTAAATTATTACAATGCCTATACACCAATAAGTTGTTACGGATACAAAATTACTAAAAATTCATTAACAACAAAAATCAATCGGCCGAAACCTTATGCTTTCTTATCCTATTTTGCAACAGAAAGATGCTAATATATTTACTTTCTAGAAAACGCACCCCGAAGCCTGGGGTTACTGGGCTTCGGGGTGGTGTTCTTTGCTGTTTAGAGTTTCCTAGACAGCAATGGTTGTTACGAGCTGAGGATTACGGGTTGTAGATCTTCTTGCCGTTGCGTATCACGATGCCACGTGTGCTGGGAGCAACCTCTTGACCCATCATGTTGTAGGTCTTGCCGTTGCCTTTCACTACTGTGATGTCGTTGATTGCTGTCTCTGGCTCTTTCTCGGCCATAGCGCTAACCTCATGGGTTGCAGCATCAAACATAAAGGTCACTTTGTAAGAAGCGGTCTCGTCCACTGTGAGCTCGGCGTTGCCGTTTTCATTGCTTGCGTTGGGGTCGCCATAGCATGTGTCCCAACTGTGGTCAACAGTCACCTTGTACTCATATACGGTGCCTGCAACGAGTTGGCAGCCACTCACTACGAGTGTGAAGTTGCGGCCGTCCTCCGACTTCATGTCGTTGACTGTAGCAGTAGGATCCCATGTGTAGCCATTGGCGATAGCGGCCACGCCGGCTACGGTGTAAGGGCCAGGATAGATGGGGGCAGGACCTCCAACGAGTTCAGCGTCGGCACTCAATGCATGTGTTGCAGCGTTGAAGTGGAAAGTGACGTTATATGTGCCGCTCTCGTTAACCTTAAGCTCGGCATTACCATCGATATTGCTTGCGTTGGGATCGCCGTAGGACACTGTCCAAGCATGGTCGGCAGCTACCTTCCACTGGTAAGATGTGCCAGCGTTGAGGCTGCAGTTCTCAACCTTGAGGGTGTAGTTGAGGCCATCTTCAGATGTCATGTCGTTGACTGTTGCCGCCGGATCCCAAGAGATGCCGTTGGCAATAGCAGCCACGCCAGCAACTGTGTAAGGACCGGGGTAAGTCTCGCCGGGAACGGCTGCAAACTCAACATTGTCAATGGCGAGAGCCATAGCGCCGTTAGCCGCGTCACCGCTTGCCACGCTGATGTTCCAAGCCAGGTAGTAGTCGCTGTTGTGAGTAACCACACCTGGGAGGTTACCAGTCACATGAGTAGTCACGCCGGGAGCGTCGGCATAGCCAGCAGTAGATGCGTCGGCATCATAGTGAGTGTGGAATGCCTCGCCTGCCGACTTCCACTGCTGTCCGTCAAGCGAGTAGTAGAGCTGGACGTCGAAGCCTGCGGGATTGTTGCCTGTGCGGTATTTCTCGATATCATAGGCCACTGTAGCGTCCTTGAGGTTGAGCACACCGTCGTTGCGCATGTGTACATACACGTTAACGCAGCGTGTACCGCCTGCCACGCTGGTAGAGATACCACCAACGGCACGGTCACTGGCGTCGCTTGTGGCGCCAAAGTTCCAAGTACCGTTCTTGGCGTTAGAGGCAAGTGATGTGCCACCGCTGTACATGGTTTCGGTCTGGGCCTCATAGAACTTGCCTACTGTGCGGGGAGCAGTTGTGGGATGGTCGATGCGCCAGCCTGCGGGCAGTGCAGCAGCGCCGTCGGTAGCCATTGTGTTGAAGTTCTGAGAAACGGTATTGTCCTCGCCTATTACAACAGCCTCGGTCTCGGTGTCGATCACAACAGGATCGGCAACCACTACAATCGCTGTGCTGTTGAAGATGCCGTCCACAGCATTTACTGTGAACGTGCCTTTAGTGCCGTCGCTAGTGAATGTGAACTTATCGTCAAGCGTACCACCGCCGCTCAATGTAACCGTAGTTGACTCGGGAACGGCGACTTCGTTGCCAAACTGGTCGCGTGCAACCACTGCATAGTTAACCTTGCCTGCAGTGTGGTCAACATAGTTCACAAAGCCGTTCATCGCCTGCGAAGCGTAGGTGCGCATTGACTGTGCATCGCTAGCGCTCACGCCAGAGGGGGCATAGGTGATGGTTGAAGCGTCTTCACCATAGATGAGCTGATATTCCATACATGCAGCCATGTAAGTGGCCTTGAGGGTGGGATGACGGTCATCGAGGAACCAAGTCTCGGTGCCCGATGCGCCTTCCTTGTTATATACATTCTGGTAAGCAACTGCTACGGGACACAGGGTCACTCCCAGTTCGCGCGCTACGTCGCGGTAGTTGGCAAGAAGCTGACGGTTATACTCAGTGTAGTTGCTCCAGTCGCCGCTGTAAGCCCAGTTAACGGGGACGATAATCACAGCGTTGGGGTTGGGACAATTAGCACGGATGTACTCTACCCACTTCTTCACGTTGGCACGGAATGTCTCGATGCCTGTGCGTGGCAGTGAACTCTGCTCTTGCAGGATGATGTGTGACCATGCTTCAGAGCGAACCATCATCTTAGCACCGGGAGTACCCTCGCTTGTGAGGCCTTCGCCTTCGTTCCAGTGAGTACTCAAGGGCTGGCCCAGCAGTGTGTGCTTGGTCCAGTTGGCCTTCTTGCCCATAGCTTTGGTCAAGTTGTTGAATACGACATCCTGGTCGTTGTAGTAGATAAGGCTGTTGTTGAGTGACAGCACCTTAACTTCGTCGGGGACTTGCTTAACAAGCACAACATTCTGGGGCATAACGTCAAGCGACTGGATTGTAGATTCCTTAGCCACCAATGTGTAGTTACCTGTAGCAATGTCAAATGTCACGTCGTAGGTTCCGGGATCAACAGCAACCGTGCCCTTAGCACCCTTGACGAGAGTACCTGTGGGAGCAGCTTCGGTAGCATCGGCATCAAGGCCCCATGCACCTGCCATACCTAGTTTCTGGTAAATGAGCCAGTGGCTAAGGCCGTCGCTGCCAGCAGGGAAGCTGAGCTGTCCTGCAAACAACGTCTCGCTGCCGTCCACAAGGTTGAGAGCGCCATCGGGATTCATATAGTTCCACGCATTGTTGTCGCCTATCACATATACCTTATCGAGGCCTGTGGCATCGTCATCACTTGTGAAGAGTAGTGTTGCGCCATCGGCATTGATAGTGAGAGTGATCTCCTTGCAAGTGTATGAATTAACGCCGCAAGTGATGTTGGTGCTTGTGCCTGCCACGAGAGCATAGGGCTCATCCATCAACATGTTGTCACCATTGCTGCCATAGTTGCAAGCGTTTGACCAGCTTGAGTCAGCTACCTTAAACTGGCCCGAAACAATCTTGTCATACAGACGGTAAACGCCGTTGCCCTCGTCGCTGAATTCCCATGCTGTGGGAGCTCCCCAGTTGTTAACCTCTCCGCGCAGATAGATACCTGAACTAACGAATGGGGGACGGTCGTCGCCCTTCACATCGCCAAAGGTTGCAGTGGCCTTGATGTTGTCGACTGCAAGTCCCATAGCCTTGTTGGGGCTCGTGCCGCTTGCCACACTGATGTTCCATGCCAGGTAGATGTCGGCGCCGGCAGCCACATTGACAACGAGCTCCTGCTCCTTGACCTGTGTAGTGCTGATGGGAACAACTGCTGCACCGGCTGTAGCAGCGTCAGGGCTAAAATAAGTGTAGAACTTGGATCCAGCCGAAGCCCAGCTGCTTCCGTCATAAGAGTAGTAAACCTGTACGCAGAAACCAGCAGCGTTGTCACCGTCGCGATATTTTTCAATATCGTAGCTCAGTGTGAGCGCACCGATTTTCTCGTCGGCGCTGTTGTGCACCTTAGTCATCACGCTCACGCAGCGTGTGCCATCGGCAACAGTGGTTGAGAGGCCACCCACAGCACGGTCGCTGGGATCGCTGCTGCTGCCAAAGTTCCACGTGCCGTTCTTGGCATTAGAAGCGAGGCTCACGCCGCCGCTATACATCACTGAAGCAGATGCCGTACTATAGGCACCCACCTGGTTGGGATTGCTGAGCTGTCGCTCTACCTTCCAACCCTGGGGCATCGTCAGCAATGCCTCTGATGCACTGGCGTCCCACATCGAGTTGAAGTCCTCGGTAACAGTGGGAGCGTCCTTGCTCATCTGCAGTCCGCCTTGTGCCATTGCGCCGCCAGGAAGCAATGCCATGACGACAAGAGCCATAACCGCCTTAAAAGAATTAAACTTTTTCTTCATGTTTTTTTTGAGAAAGTTTTAATGGTTAATATTACTTTTTATTCATTAGTTTTGTGCAAAGATAAACCATTAATTCCGTAAAACAATGCGATTGTAGACAATTTGTAAAAAACATAACGAGATACAGTGCTAGTAATCAAGCAACTAACACAAAGCTATGGCAATGATTTTGTAAATGATTTTTAAGCGTTTTTAAGGTGTTTGGACTTCAAAAACGCCTCGTATAGGTCTTTGTCGCGAGCGTTGTTGCGCAATTTTGACCTGTAGTTATATACTGTAGAAGTTGAGCACTGCAAGAACTCGCTCACCTGCTCCACATCACTCACGCCAAGCCGTTGCAATGCGACAATACGCAACTCTGTATTGAGCTTGCCGGGAGCCGGAGTGGGTATGGCATACTCGGTGCGCATCAGCGCCTTGACATCAGCAACAAACGTGGGGAATAGCTTGAGGTAAGCCTCGTCAAAGTTAGCGTAGAATTCACTCATCTCACGATGAATATATCGAGTCGAACTCACAGCATTGAGCAGATCGTCAAAGTTGCGCTTGGCAGCCACCTTGTTCAGGTAGTTGCGATAGTTTTCCATCTTGTGCAAGTAGTCGCGGCAAAGGGCCATGAAGCGCAACACGTATGTTTCCTTAACTTGGTTTGATTCCTCGAGCAACCGGTTGAGCCTTAACTGCTCGGCATTATCCTCCACGAGCTGTATATTGATGGTTTCTAGCCGTTTCAATGCATCATCGCGTTCAAGCGAGGTGCGTTCAAGCGCACGATTGCGGCGGCGCAGCAAGAATGCCTGCACGGCAGCCAGCAGCGTGATGACACTCACCACCGCGAGCAAAACCACAAGCATAGTGCGGCGCTGGGTGTCACGGTCAACAAGCTGTTTGTCAATGGTCGCTATCAAACTTGAGCATTCAAACTGACGTGTACGAGACCCCGACAAGTAGGCATCCTCGGCACACACATGTATGTATTTGTAGGCACGCTTCAGGTCTCCTTCTTCCATCAGCATCTCGGCCAAGATGCGCAGCGATATGTAATCGCGATTAGCATTAGTGATATCGGCAATGGCCGAGTAAATAAGGTAGCGACGCTGCATCTCCACATTGCCCTGTTGCTGGTATAATTGCGACAAAATGAAGAACCTCACACCTGCCAATGAGGTCGTTTCTCCATCCTTGACATTAGTCTTTAACAGAACTATCGCCTCGTCTATGCGTCCCTCGGCCTCAAGTGCACGCGCACGCATGCCCACGTTGCTGGGTTGAATCATATTGACCGAGTCGGTATATGACGCATATATCGCCTTGAAATGTTCTCGCTGCACATTATCGAGCGAATAGGTGCTCATGTTCTTGTTGGCATTGACAATGAGATTATAGTAATGCGGCCTATCCTCGGGGTTAAGGTCGGCAGCATGCACGGTTGCCAGTGCGTCCATAGCGTCGCTATACAGTCCGTAGTTATTGTAAACCCAGGCCATCTGCACGTTGGCGCGAGCTCTGCTTTGCACATCGTTGAGCGACAAGGCTATGGACATCGCCCTGCGCGCCCACACCATGGCCGAGTCGAGAACAAATTTGTCATACTTCACGCTCAACTCAAGGCACAACTCAAAGCGCCGCCGGTGGTCGGCACGGGCCACTTGATTAGTGATAACGGCAATCTCGGCTTCACGCTGCTTGCTTATAGACTCACGCATAGATACCACACTATCAAGGCGCAGCAACAATTGCTCCTCATTGCTTCCGGCCCACGCCTGCAAGGGAAACAACATCGCAATAGCAATGACTATATATTTTATTATCTTAATGGCATCCATGTATAAGTCTTTAAGAACACTTAACTGTGCAAATATCGCAAAAAATCTGCTTATACACAAACCATTCACTGCAAAAACGCTTTTCCGCACAAAACCTTCATCAAAAAATGCTGTAAAATCCTTCGTGACTTCACAAAAACAATGCTGGAATATAACCGTTTGTTCCGTCTGTACTCAAAGAGTAACCACCAGTGCAAAACATCCATTTCAACGATTAAATTCAAGCACAGTTATTGTACTAAATCTCCCTGACAGTCACTTTATCACACAGTTCGTTATTTGTAGTAGAAAACAGACAAGTTGACATAAAATGCCCACCGAATTTGGTGGTTCAACGCAAAACATGTGTGGCATTTTGAAGGTTATTGGCTTTCTATGTGCTAAAAACGAGGGCTGATTATTTGCTATTTATGGGAATTTATCGTAACTTTGCAAGACCTATTAACTCTGTGAGTTAAGATAAAAACAACTGGGTGTTCCGTTTGCGGAACAACTACCCTTGATGGCTCCCCCATGAGGCTGACGTGCAGAGCTGTACGGAGTCGGGGATGCTGCGAGAGAAATGCGGCGCGAGTCATCTTGACCACAGGCGCTTTAAGGGCATGCCTGGGGGTGGGGATGGTGTAAATGCCCGGTTCGATAAGCAACTAAAATCAGACAAATGGCTCAAGACGAAAACGCCTTGCAGTGGTATGCCTTCAGGATGCGCGGACACGTGCCCAACGAGTCGCAGCGAGTGGCCCGAGAGGCAGGCTTTGACACGTACTATGCCATGCAACATGAGCTCAAGGACGCGTCATATGATGTTACCACCGAACAGGCCATAGGGACTCGAGCGGTATTGCCCAGCATAATCTTTGTGCGTTGTACTTGCGAGTTTGCACGCCAGATGCGCAACCACCGAGTCATGTGGCCTCTATGCATGCCTGGCACGAGCGAGTTTGCCGCCATCAGCGAGCGAGAGATGGAAATATTCCGCGCCGCAGTTGAGAGCGGTTGCCGCAACCTAGAGGTGATAGATGTCAGCCTTGTCAAGGGGCAGCGAGTGCGAGTGCTTGACGGCATATTTAAAGACCATGAGGGCTACATCGTCAAGATACGCGGCGACAAACGCTTCGTGGTCTCCATTCCTGGTGTAGTGGCCCTTGCCACAATCTACATCCCCCAACACCTCCTGACCAAAGTGTAACCCACCGGGGTAAACAAGAAATCAAAAACAAATCGATATATGTCAGAAAGAAAGATGATTTACCTTTGCCTTGCCCATATGACCGAGACCGGCGAGGAGCAGAAATATGTGAAAGAGGCATTCGACACTAACTGGGTTGTGCCTCTAGGTCCCAACGTGAACGGTTTTGAGAAAGACCTTGAAGCGTTCGTGGGCGAGGGCAAGCGTGTGGTTGCGCTCAATTCGGGTACAGCGGCCGTTCACCTGGCGCTCATCAACTGTGGCGTCCAGCCCGGTGACGAAGTGTGTGTGCAGAGCTTTACCTTCTGTGCGTCAAGCCATCCCATCACATACCTCGGTGCTAAGCCTGTGTTTATCGGCAGCGAGAAGGACACTTGGAACATGGACCCCGAACTCCTTGAAAAGGCAATCATCGACCGCAAGGAGAAGACCGGCAAGTACCCCAAGGCAATCGTTCCCGTGGCACTGTATGGTATGCCCTACGATTGCGAGCGTATCATGGCGATTGCCGACAAGTACGGCATCCCCGTGGTTGAGGACGCTGCTGAGGGATTCGGATCTCGCTACAAAGGTCAGGTGCTCGGCACATTCGGCAAGTACGGTGTACTCTCGTTCAACGGTAACAAGATGATTACGACCTCGGGCGGTGGCGCTTTGATTTGTAATGGAAGCCTCTCCCCCCGCCCTCTCCTCCAGAGAGGGAGCCAAAGCGCAGGAAGGCTACAGACTGCCGACCCCATGCTATATGAAATTCTAAAGGCTAATGCGGAGGCAAATCGCAACAACCCTACCGCGGCCGAAAAAACGCTTTGGGAAATGCTCAGAACCAATAACCTTGGTTACAAATTCCGCCGTCAGCACCCGATAGCTGACTTTGTTGTTGATTTTTATTGTGCCGAAAAAGGTCTTACCATCGAACTTGACGGTGGCTACCATAAGAATCCCAAACAGGCCGAAGCCGACAAACTCCGCACCTCGATACTTGAGGAATTAGGGTTTACAGAAGTGCGTTTCTCGAACGAAGAAGTACTCAACAACACCGACAGCGTCCTTCACATCATCAAGACCCTGTGCAAGTCACTACCTTCAAAACGCTGGACGGCAGAGCTTCCAGCGGCTCCCTCTCTGGAGGAGAGGGCGGGGGGAGAGGCTCCCGATACCCAGTGGAACACCATCATGATGTATGCCACACAGTACCGCGAAAGCTACCCCTACTACCAGCACGAGAAAATCGGTTACAACTACCGCATGTCAAACATCTGTGCCGGCATCGGACGCGGACAGATGACTATCGTTGACGAGCACATCGCCCACCACAAGCACGTGCAGGCACTCTACAAAGAGCTGCTGAAAGACGTCCCCGGAGTTACGCTTCACGAGCAGCCCACCGCCACCTACAAGAAGTCTCTCCCTTCAGGGGGAGATTTAGAGGAGGCTCTTTACGACAGCAACTATTGGCTGTGCACCATCACCCTTGACCCGAGCGTGAAAGTGAAAGGTCAGGAGAACGCCTACAAAGAAGTCATCAAGACCGCAGTGGGCGGAGCCGCCGGAGTAATTCATGCTGCCGACAGCGCCACTACCGACTGCCAGCCCAACGAAAACGTCGAGGCAATGCGCGTGTTCATGCTCGACAAGAAAGTCGAGGCACGACCCGTGTGGAAACCCATGCACAAACAGCCCGTCTATCAAGGCTGCCCCGCCTACACCAACGAAGTCGAAACAGACCTCTTCAAGATAGGCATGTGCATCCCCGCCGGCCCCTACGTAAAAGACGACGACGTTCGCTACATAGTCGACTGCATCAAAGAAGCAATCGAAAATGATTAGGGATCAAGAATCAATGATAGAGAGATTGGGGTTTGGAACAAAGAAAATCAACATTCTTGGTATAAAATGGATAATCATTTATCTTGTATCGACTTTTTGGCAAACAAATTTCAGATAACAAGAGCAAAAACTAACGCATAGCGAAGAATGTTATCATATCTTCCCTTTCCTGCTCTTCACCAATAGGAAATCCATTAGTGGCCATGGGAATATTACTTGGACGAGTAGCAGAATAAAGAAACCGTACAACATTGATTTACCATACTATCATTCTCTGCTTGGTTTTAAAGAGAACGATTCGTTCTGTCTCCTTGCCAATAATAGTGATGTAACACAAATGCGTAACTGGATAGGGTATCGTACTTCCCAAATGCTTTGTCCTGATAATTCCGTAGATTGCGAGTATGTTGCACTGTGGACAAATGGTGATTACCGAGGTCTATACCTTCTCGTCAATAAGGTCAATCGCAAGCAAATAGGACTTAGCAAGCTCCAGGACGAGACCGAAGGTTGTAACAAGAAGAAACTTAAAAAGTTCAATACGACAACACTCTATGGTCAAGCCCCATATCAAAATGACGAGATGCTCAAAGGCATTTCTGGAGCAAACAATCCCACCAACATCACAGGTGGATATCTCTTTGAAATGCATCCTAAACGTGCTGGTGATATACAATATTTATATTCCAATACCGGTTTCCGCTCGAGATATGAAACTCGCTATGGCTTTAGGTACCCGAAGTATGCGACCATCGAGCAGGTTCAGTATGTAAAAGAACAATACGACCAAATGGCAGAAGCCTTGTATTCCAGCTCGGGTCAAAACTTTCATGGTAAACATTATTCCTCCATGCTGGACATAGAGAGTTTCGCAAATCTCTACCTCATGCAAGAACTCTTTGCGAATTCTGATTGTAATAAAAGTGTTTATATCTATAAACATCGTGATGACAATCTTTTCCGTGCAGGACCACTTTGGGATATGGATTTAACCATGGGAATAGGTGGAAGAGGATATGAACTGCCAAATGCGTTCTACGTCAGAATGCCATACAAATTGCGAGCTGATGAAGATCGACAAAATATATACCCTGGTTTCTTTCCTGCCTTGTGTCAGCATGAAGATTTCAATACTAAAGTAACCGAAGTTTTCTTTTCTAACCGAGAAGCCCTTTTAGAGTTTTTCATGGGGGAAAATTGCAAGGTAGATTCGTTGACTGCCATATTGACTGACGAAGTACAGCATGATAGCAGACGAAATAAAACAACACTTAATACGGAGAAATGGCAGAAGGCTATATATGATTTGAAAAAATTCATGATTGATCGCATTACCTTTTTATCCGATGAATGGGGAAACGAATCTAATAGTCAAAAATGTTATGTTACCATCGATATTAATGTCAACACCATTTACACCTTGATCGGAATCCCTGTCGTATGTGGAGAAAAGGTCAATCTTCCTAATACGGATGGCCGACGAATCTTGACTTCAGACGGCAAAGTATTTATTCCTTCAACACCCGTTAAACACAATATGACGCTCATTTACGAAAAAGCTGAATAAAACAGCAATACTCAAAGTTTTGGTAACCAAATAAAAGAGTAACAAAGTTAATATTTAATAATCATCTACTAATGTCTGAAACATCAAATAATAAGCGATTGGCAAAGAACACCATTTCGATGTACGTCTGGAAAGCGTGTAAACATCAAATCAATAACTACAAATTATGAAAGGTATAGTTTTAGCGGGCGGCAGTGGCACGCGCCTGTACCCGATAACCAAGGGAATTAGCAAGCAGTTGATGCCCATCTATGATAAGCCGATGGTGTATTATCCCATTTCGGTACTTATGCTTGCTGGCATCAGAGAGATTCTGATTATCTCCACACCTTATGACTTGCCAGGATTCAAACGACTGTTGGGTGACGGTTCTGACTACGGCGTGCATTTCGATTATGCCGAGCAACCTTCGCCCGATGGTCTTGCCCAGGCATTTACCATAGGTAAGGACTTCATTGGACGCGACTCCGTCTGCCTCGTCCTTGGTGACAATATATTTTTCGGCAGCGGGTTTACCCGCATGCTTTCAAATGCAGTCAAATCAGCCAAGGAAGGCAAAGCAACCGTATTCGGATATTGGGTTAACGATCCCGAGCGATATGGAGTTGCAGAATTTGACGCTGAGGGAAATTGCTTAAGTATTGAAGAGAAACCCGAAAATCCGAAGAGCAATTATGCTGTCGCGGGATTGTACTTCTACCCAAACAAGGTTGTTGAAGTAGCCGCAAACATCAAGCCTTCCGCTCGCGGCGAGTATGAAATCACAACAGTAAACCAACAATTCCTTGACGAGGGGGAATTGAAAGTTCAAACCCTTGGCCGTGGTTTTGCTTGGCTTGATACCGGTACTCACGATTCATTGTCTGAGGCTTCAACTTATATTGAGGTAGTAGAAAAAAGGCAAGGACTAAAAGTAGCGTGTCTCGAAGCCATTGCTTATCGCAAGGGATGGATTTCCGAAGATCGTATGCGAGAACTTGCACAACCTATGCTCAAAAATCAATATGGCCAATATCTCCTCAAAGTTATTGATGAACTCAAGCGAGAAGTCAATTCAACTAACATTCTTGGAAAAACAGGCAGATGATTCTCTAATTTTTTATAACAATGAAGAATATTGTAATCACTGGCGGTGCAGGGTTCATTGGGAGCCATGTTGTGCGTCTGTTTGTAAATAAATATCCGGAGTATAATATCATCAATCTGGATAAACTCACATATGCGGGCAATCTCGCTAACCTCAAGGACATCGAGGGAAAGCCCAACTACAAGTTTGTCAAGATGGATATATGCGACTTTGACGCGTTCTACAAGCTCATGCAGGACGAGCACATCGACGGCATCATTCACCTTGCCGCCAAGCTCTACTGGGGGTCTCTGCCCGAGAAATATGAGGGCAAGCGCTTCTACCATATCTCAACCGACGAGGCATATGGCGCGCTCAAACCGACACACCCCGAGGGCCTCCGTTCTCGACCAAGGCGTCGAGCACCACGAGGCTTACAACAAGAACTGAACAGGGAGCTCTCGTTGTAGTTTAAAAAAGGTATCGAGAATACCATGAACTAGTATCTCGACAACCAGGCATGATTAGACAACATCACCAGCAGCGACTACGAGAAATATTACAAGGAAATGTATCAAGGTCGATAATTATGGCAGAATCATTAAAAAACAAAACAGTAAAAGGCTTAGGGTGGAGTGCAGTAGATAATGTATCAAAATTAGGCATAACATTTATCGTTGGTATCGTTTTAGCACGCCTTTTAGGACCAGAAGAGTATGGCTTGATCGGAATTTTAACAATTTTCATTTCCGTGTTCAACTCTATTGTTGATAGTGGCTTTTCGAACGCTCTAATTAGAATGAAACACGCGACAGATGCCGACTTAAGTACTGCATTTTACACTAATCTGTGTGTCTCTGTAGTAATGGCCATAATATGTTTTTTTCTAGCAAAACCTTTAGCTAATTTTTTTCAACGTGAGGAGTTGGTGGCTCTTACAAGATGTATATCAATTGTAATTGTGATAAATGCATTTTGCTTGGTGCAAAGAGCAATTAGAGCAAGGCGTGTAGACTTTAAAACACAAACTAAGGTCACAGTGATCTCTAGTTTGGCAAGTGGATTTATAGGTATTTTGATGGCATATCTTGGCTATGGTGTTTGGGCTTTGGTTGCTCAGCAGATAGCAGCAGCATTGTTTACTGCAATATGCTATTGGATATTCAATAAATGGTTTCCCAAACTTGTTTTTAGCAAAGAAAGCTTCAAATCTATGTGGTCATACGGATGGAAGTTGCTTGTTAGTCAATTAATTGGAACGGTTTGGAAAGAGATCTATCAAGTAGTAATTGGAAAATGCTATGCTCCTGCTACTCTCGGACTATATACCAGAGCAAAACAATTTAGCGCAATGTTTAGTAGTAATTTGACTACAGTTATTCAACGTGTCAGTTTTCCTGTTTTAAGTAGTATACAAGATGATAAAACAAGATTAAGGGAAGCCTATCGAAAAATCATAAAATCTGCAATGTTGCCAACATTTGTATTGATGTTTGGTATGGCAGCAGTGGCAAAACCAATGATTTTAGTATTAATTGGAGAAAAATGGTTGAGGTGCATTGGATTTCTTATTTTGATATGCATTAATGGGTCTTTATACCCTCTCCATGCAATAAATTTAAATATGTTGCAAGTTCAGGGCAGGAGTGATTTGTTTTTAAGACTTGAAATAATCAAAAAAGTAATATCTATCGGCCCAATACTTCTAGGCATTTTTATAGACATCTATCTGATGGTAGGTTGTAGCATTATTACTGGTTTTATTGCATTCTATATTAATGCATACTATTCTGGGCCATTCTTGAATTATAGTATTAAAGACCAAATTAAGGATATAATTCCGTCGTTTTTAGTAGCAATTACAATGGCAATCCCTGTGGGCATGCTACAATTTTTAGATATAACGCCATATATTGTACTACCTATTCAGATAATTTTAGGTGCCGCTATAGTTATTACTATATGTGAATTAAAGAAACTTCCTGAGTATCTAGAGATTAAAGGAATTGTCATGCCAATGATAAACAAAGTAATTAAACGGAAATAAAAAGAAAATAATTAAATATGGACAATAATTTAATTACAGTAACATCTCCGTTACTTCCAAATCTCGGTGAATTCCACGAGATGCTTAAACAGATATGGGATTCCAAGTGGATTACTAACAATGGTCAGTTCCACAAACAGCTTGAGGCCGCACTCAAGGAGTACCTTAGTGTGCCTCAAATAAGTCTTTTCACCAATGGTACACTTCCTTTGCTTACCGCCCTTCAGGCTCTTCGCATCACGGGTGAGGTTATTACAACTCCTTATAGCTTTGTTGCCACCACTCACTCCATTTGGTGGGCAGGATGCAAACCTGTTTTCGTGGATATTGACCCTCGTACTGGAAACCTTGACCCTGAGAAGATTGAGGCAGCAATCACACCAAAAACTACAGCTATCTTGCCCGTGCATTGCTATGGCAAACCTTGTGATGTGCGCAGAATCAAGGAAATCGCAGACACATACGGTCTTAAAGTAATTTATGACGCAGCGCATGCTTTCGCTTTGGAAATCCCTAAGAATGAAGCCGACTATAAGCGTGCATTCGATGAAGCTCGCAATGCACTCGAACCATGTGCAGCTGTTAAGCGTGAAGAACAGAAAGTCGAGACGGAGAGCATCCTGAACTGGGGTGATATGTCAACTCTTAGCTTCCATGCAACAAAGGTTTATAACACTATCGAGGGTGGCGCGATGATTATGCCTAACGAGGCAACCAAGAAACGCATTGACTATCTCAAGAACTTCGGTTTCGCGGGTGAAACTACCATCGTTGGTCCTGGTATCAACTCTAAGGTTGACGAGATGCGTTCGGCATATGGACTCCTCAACCTTCGTCAAGTTGATGCAGCTATAGCCGCTCGCCAGCAGGTTGCCATTAAGTATCGTGAAGCACTTCGTGATGTTGAGGGTGTTACATTCTTCGATGATATGCCTGGCGTAAAGCACAATTACTCGTACTTCCCATGCTTCATCGATGCAAAAGCATTCGGCATGACTCGTGATGAACTATATTTCAAGATGAAAGATGCCAACGTACTTGGACGTAGGTACTTCTATCCTCTCATCTCCGAATTCTCTACCTATCGTGGTCTTGAAAGCGCTAATCCTGCCAATCTGCCCAATGCGCATAAGATGGCAGATAGCGTTATCTGCCTTCCAATGCATCATGAATTGAGCGATGACAATATTGAACGTACATTAGCATTCTTCAAAAAATAAATAACGTATAATAATAAGAATATGAAAGCAACAAGAGAATTCCTTGAAAAAATCGGTATGCCAGGTGGCGACCTTTATACACTTCCTACTTCTGAAAAGCGTTTTGATGATGGCGGTCAGTATCGTTTTGAGGTGCCTGGCATTCAGGGACCCAAGGTAATGGAAGCATTGCTTGAGGAGATTGACCGCTATGGTCTATATCTCCATCGTGTGACTCAGACAAAAGGTATCATGTCGCTCTCTGACGATGATATTGAGCAAATGGTGAATCTTGCTCAACGAGCTAACGTTGAGTTGATTCTTGCTATAGGCCCTCGTGCTACGACTGATACATCTGCTTCAGTAAATACACCTGAGGGTGTGCGTATGGGTTATCGTCTTCGCGGACAGGAGCAAGTGGTGCGTGCCATTGAGGATGTGAAGCGTGCTGCAAGTATTGGTTGCCGTGGTTTCCTCGTTTATGACGAGGGGTGTCTCTGGGCATTGAACGAGATGCGTAAGGCTGGCGAGATTCCAGCTGATTGCCATTTCAAGGTATCAGCTCATACGGGTTTTGCAAACCCCTGCTCAGCACACTTGCTCGAAAGCATAGGTGCAGACTCAATAAATCCTGTTCGTGATATTCAAGTGCAGATGCTCGCTGCTATGCGTCAAGCAGTAAATGTGCCCATTGATATTCACACAGAAAACCCCAAGTCAACTGGAGGCTTTATCCGTCACTATGAGGTCCCTGAATTCATTCGTGTGGCTGCTCCTATATACCTGAAGACTGGTGGTAGTGTAGCCCAGACTCATAGCTGGGATTCAACTACAGATGATGCTAAGAAGCGAGCAAAACAAGTTGCCCTGGTCAAGAGAGTAATTGATTCGTATTACCCGGAGGCCATTTGGTCTCCCCAAGGCTTCAAAAAATAAAAAATGGAAAAACCAATAGCAATAGTTCTTGGAGGAACCGTTCCACATGTTACTCTTATTAAGAAACTGAAAGATCGAGGATATCATGTGGTTCTTGTGGATTATCTTGATAATCCACCTGCCAAGGAATTTGCTGATGAACATATACAAACAAGCACTCTGGATCAACACAGAGTGCTTGAAATAGCACGTGAAAATAGTGCTTCCCTTGTCATCAGCACATGTATTGATCAGGCCAATAGTGTATGCTGCTATGTGGCAGAGAAACTCAATTTACCACATCCTTACAGCTACAAGACTTCACTTGATGTTACCAATAAAGGTTTGATGAAACAGATAATGGCAGACAATGCGATTCCTACTTCTTCTTACATCCTCACCGATTCTGTTGAAAATATTGATTGGAGTAAGGTCTCTTATCCTGCAGTTGTAAAGCCTGTTGACTGCAATAGTTCTAAGGGTGTTCATAGAGTTGATACAAAAGAAGAAACAATTCAACGTGTTTCTGAAGCTCTAGAACTTAGTCGCACACACAGAGCCATTATTGAAGATTACAATCAAGGAGAAGAAATTCAGGTTGATTGCGTTTCCACAAAAGATGGAGTAAAGGTTGTTCTCACACGACAGAAAAAGAAGATTGCGGGCAAGGGTAACCAAATGGTTCTTAACTCTATAGGTTCTATCTTCCCTGCCCCGTTAACTGATAATCTCTATCAGAAAGCACAAGAAATCGCCCAAAAGATTGCTTCGTCATTTGGCTTGCTGAATACACCTTTCTTCTATCAAGCTATAGTTACCGAAAAGGGTATTCAAGTTCTAGAATTTGCACCTCGTATTGGTGGTGGTCTCAGTTATTATATCATCAAGGAGTTAGTAGGTTTTGACGTTGTTGAAGCCGCCATAGATTCGTTTATTGGCAAGGACATAACCTTCTGTGACCATCAACTCACGAAATGCTATTCCACAAACCTTCTTTATATGATTCCTGGCATCTTCGATCATGTAGAAGGATTACAGGAGTTAAAGGATTCAGGGATTGCTCACGACATTTTTGTCATGAAGAACAAGGGGGCAGAAGTCGATAGCGACATGAGAAGCTCTAATCGAGTTGCTGCATTTATTCTCGAAGCACAGTCCTATAGCAAATTGAACGAACTTGAGAGGAAAGCAATAGAGAGTATTGAGCTTAGAGATAAGAACGGAAAGCCACTTCTCAATCGTTCAATTTATGACTTTAAAACATTATGATTCACCATCAATACAATCCTAATTACCAATTTGTTAAGTCACCCGTCGACTTTAATAAATATACCAGTCGCGCACTCCTTCAGTATTGTCTTGGAGCTACTATGTACATGCCAGGAACTAAGGATTTTGCTCAGGCAGTAATTAATAAGAAGTATCCCGGCCTCACCTCTATGGTGATGTGTTTTGAGGATGCTTGTAAGGCCGAAGATGTGTCTGCAGCTGAGTTTAACAGCATTCATGTGCTTGATGCTTTGGCTGATGCCGTGGATAATGGCACACTGAAATATGAGGATATTCCTCTTATCTTCTTCCGAGTTCGTAATGTGACTCAGTTCAAGCACTTTGCTTCGATGCTTCAGCCTCGCCACATCAAGTATCTTTGTGGTTTCAACTTCCCTAAATTCAACAGCCTCACAGCTGCTCCTTACATGGAGCATCTTGTAGAGTTAAACACAAAGTTTGGTGAAATAATCTATGGCATGCCAATCATCGAGGATTCACGTGTTGCACACAAAGAAACTCGACTTCTTGAATTGATGGCTATCAAGAACGTGTGTGATTGCCATAAGAAACTTGTACTCAATATTCGCGTAGGTGGCACAGATTTCAGTAGTTGTTTTGGAGTTCGCCGAGGTATCAACTATACTATTTATGACATCATGACCGTCAGCAACTGTTTGATGGACATTCTTAACATCTTCACCCGAAACAATGATTATACCGTTAGTGGTCCTGTATGGGAGTACTTCAAGGCTAACAAACGCATGAAGAATTTGGAAGAATTACCAAAGGTGGATCTCCAACAAACTCTTTTAAAACGTAAAGCGGTCGTGAACGATGCCGTTGATGGTCTTATGCGCGAGTTGGTTCTTGATCAGGCTAATGGGTTCATGGGTAAGACATGCATTCATCCGACACATCTAAAATATATAAACGGTATGTTGGCTGTTACCAAGGACGAGTATGATGATGCTTACCAAATTATGCATACCAGTGGAGGTGTGATTCAAGGAACCAAGGGTATGAATGAAATCGGTCCTCACAAGAATTGGGCACAACGAGTCTTGATGCGTGCTGAAGCTTATGGTGTTATTGAGCATGATGGTAGTTACATTGAATTATTTGGAGTAAAATAATTTGAATAAAAATGAGTATAATTAAAAGACTTTTCGTAAGGCTAACGCCTTTAACCATAAGACTAGCTGCAAAACACAAAGGATCTTTTCAGCAAAAGCTTATGTATTATAAGTTTGCGAAACTTGCCGCATCAAAAGGTGTGGTTAAATTCCGTGTAAAACGTTTAGCATCTGAATATACCGAAGCGTATTATGGCTTAAAACAAATATCCGAAGAAGACAAATTGTGGGCTATATCAAAAGGTCTAAATCCTGTTAAATACTTATGGTATGGCATGACAAAGGAGAATGCTTCTCAATATTTATCAGACTTTGACTTTTACAAGCCATCTACTTATGTTGAGAATACATATTTGGAATTTTTCGAAAATAAACTTAATACTTGGCTCTTACTGGCACCTTTTAAAAAATATATGCCAAAGCACTATTGGTATATTGAGGATGGCTCAAAAAAAATCATGCCTCTTGATGTTGACAATAAATGTAATGGAAGTATCGAAGATTTGATAAAACTGATTGATACTGCACCTATTGCAGCAAAAGCATGCAGAGGTGGACATGGAGTTGGATTTTATCTACTAGAGAAAACTGCTGCCGGATATGCTGCAAATCGCAAGAATCTTTCCAAAGAAGAAATGATGGGCCTTCTCAAATCTTTAAAAGGATATATTTTTACAGAATATAGTTACCCAGCTCAAAGCATCCAGGAAAAAATAGGAAAAGATGCTTTTGCTGTAATGAGACTAGTAACCTATTACGACCAGGAGGATGGCACTCAAATATTTGGAGCTATGACAAGATTAGGATGTAAAGAGGCAGGGGTCGTAACGGATTATCATGGGACTATTTATTGTGGAATAGATATGGAAACAGGTAAAACATTTAAACCTATTTATCGCGCGTCAGACATAGATTTTAAACCCATACGTAACCATCCTGACACCAATGTCGATCTTGAGGGAGGCATAACAATACCACGATGGGGTGAACTAAAGGAACTAGTTCAGACTATTTCTCGTTATCTGCCATTTACCCCATATTTGGTAATGGATATAATACCAACAGATGATGGTTTTGCGATTTTGGAAATTAATTCTCACGGGCAAATAAGAAACATGGAAGCTCACTTTCCTGGTTTAAAAAATAAATACATAAGAAAACATTTCCAAGTTAAAGATTAATCCATGGCTAAAGATCAAAAACTGGAAAAGAAGCTTTCGCCCTTGAATGTTTGGGCGTTAGCTTTTGGTTGCATTATTGGATGGGGCGCATTCGTAATGCCAGGAAACACTTTCTTAGTGAAAAGTGGTCCTCTCGGTACAGCAATTGCAATGGTTGTTGCTTCGTTGGTCATGATAATTATAGCGTTTAACTATAGTTACATGATTAAGCAATATCCTATAGCAGGTGGCGAGTTTACTTATGCCCAAAAGGCATTCGGTCAGAACCATGCCTTTGTTTGCTCGTGGTTTCTCGGTTTATCGTACCTAGCAATAGTTCCACTGAATGCGACGGCATTGGCTCTTATCGGTCGTAACCTTATGGGTAGCGTCTTTCAATTTGGCTTCCATTATGTAGTTGCAGGTTATGATGTTTATCTTGGTGAGATTTGCCTTGCATTGGTTGCTTTGCTGTTCTTTGCATACCTTAGCATTAAGGGAGTGAAGTTTGCAGGAGTATTCCAGACAATGTTGGCTTGTGCGCTGATAGGTGGGGTGGCACTTGTAGTTGTTGCTGCACTTGTATGTCCTGAAGCACAGTGGTCAAATCTTGCACCTGCTTATCATCCTGGATCGAGTGAAATATCATGCATCATTGCTGTTGTAGCTGTTGCACCTTGGGCATTTGTGGGATTTGATACCATTCCACAAGCAGCAGAGGAGTTCAACTTTTCGCCTACAAAGGGTAAGATGATTATGGTTATCTCGATTCTTTTTGGAGGTTTAGTGTATGTGCTCTTGAATGGCGTTACTGCAATGGTTGTACCTGACGGATATGCCAATTGGCTTGAGTACATTGATGACTTGAAGAATCTTGATGGACTGATGTCGCTTCCGACCTTTAACGCTGCTCACATGATGTTGGGAACTTGGGGATTGGTTTTCTTGGGTATTGCTGTGTTGTCGGCTTGCCTTTCTGGTATTGTAGGCTTCTACATGGCAACCAGCCGTTTACTGTTTTCGATGTCGCGTGAAGGTGTGCTTCCAAAATGGTTTGGCGAGTTGCATCCAACTCACAAGACCCCAATGAATGCTATTCTCTTTGTGATGGCAATTGCTTTAGTCGCTCCATTTTTCGGCCGTACAGCTCTTGGATGGATTGTGGATATGAGTTCGCTTGGCGCTGCAATCGGATATGGTTATACTTCAGCAGCAGCATTGAAATATGCTATTGAACGCAAGGATGCAGGAATCATCTTCACGGGTGTCATTGGCATTATTATGGCAGCTGCGTTCACGGTTCTATTATTGGTTCCTATCAAGATGTTCAACTGCTCGTTAGGCATTGAGTCATATATCTGTCTTGGCATCTGGGTGATTCTCGGTTTTATTTTCTATGTATCATCACTCAAGAAGAGAAAAACAGCATGTGACAAAAAATCTTGACGATAATTGCATCAGTAACTAATTAACAAGCTAAGCCATAAACTTATATCGTAATCACCAGACTGATGCAAGAGCAACTTCTTCGTCTAGATTAGTGCAACATGGAGACTGATTTTCTGAATAAAAATTTTAGAAATAGAATTATTTATGCCCAAAATACTTCATACATATCGTTATACAGGATGTCCGTGGGAAATACTGAAATCAGTAGTTCCCAAGGGCTATACCGTCAAAACATTGGACGAACCCACTCAGGAGCGACTTATAAAAGAGGCTGCTGATGCTGATTACCTTTTGGTAAGTGGCCGCTTGAAAATCAATAAAGAGGTATTGGATAGCGCCCAGAACCTAAAGATGATCCAGCGAACTGGTGTAGGAACAGATATGCTTGACAAAGAAGAAATCAAATCACGCAAAATTCCTGTCTATGTGAATGCTGGTGTTAATGCTAGAAGTGTGGCAGAACATACGCTCACGCTTATTCTTTCATGCTTGAAGCGAGTTCCGGCTATTGATAAGCAGGTACGCAATGGAGTGTGGAAAAAGCAGGAAACAGGCACTTCATGTCACGAACTTTATGGCAAGACCGTTGCTCTTGTGGGCATGGGCGCCATCGGTCGTCAGGTTGCAACCTACTTGCATTGCTTCGGGGCAAAGACTGTTTATACAGATTTGTTCCGCCTGAATGAAGAACAGGAAGATACTCTTGGTGCAACATACGTTTCTTCATTCGAGGAACTTCTCCCTTTGGCTGACATACTCTCTTTCCATTGCCCCCTTACGGATGATAACAAGGAGATGCTAAATGCTTCAACCATCGCGAAGATGAAGGATGAAGCTATAGTAGTGAATACGGCTAGAGGAAAACTCATCAATGAGAGCGATTTGTATGAAGCTCTCACCTCTGGCAAACTGGCATCAGCAGGTTTGGATGTTCATTACGAAGAACCAATGCTAAAAGATGATCCTCTCTATGCACTAGACAATGTTATCCTCTCTCCTCACATCGCAGGTCTTTCTTTTGAAACCTTCCAATCAATGATGAAAGGGGCTATAGATAATATTGTAGCTTATGATCAGGGGAGATTAGAAGAAATCGAGGACAAGATTCTAAAGCCATGACAGACAAATTCTTAAACAATATCCGCTCTATCCGCAAGGAAAACATCACACATGAGGTATGGCATCAGACTCGAAGAGCATTGTTGGACTACCTGAGTGTAACCATTCCTGGAGCAAAGGCATTCCGAGAAAAGGAAACTACCTATATGGATGCACTAGGAGAGACTGGTGACGCAACTGTCATTGGTATTAACCGCAAGTGCTCTTTGCAGACAGCTGCTCTAATGAATGGCATGAGTGCTCATGTAATAGAATTGGATGACGGACACAGAAGAGGCGCGCTCCATGTTGGCGCAACTATTTTCTCTGCTCTTCTCCCTGTGGCAGAACATGAGCATCTTTCTTCTGAAGATTTGCTCTATGGTGCTATAATTGGTTTTGAGACTGCAATCCGTCTTGCCTGTGCAATACAGCCAGGAAACAAACTTCGTGGTTATCATGCTACTGGTACATGTGGTACGGTTGGTGCTGCTATGGGTATTGCGGCTGCTCTTGATTTTGACTTTAATCAGATGAAATCAGCACTTTCTGCGGCTATAACAAGTGCAGCTGGTATTCTTGAAATGCAGGAGGATAATGCTGATCTTAAACCGTTAAATGTGGGTCGTGCCGCCATGGATGCTGTTGCTGCTGCATATCTCGGCAAAGCGCGATTCAAGGCACCACTGGATGCTATTGGTGGCAGAAGAGGATTCTTGAAGGTGATGACGGATGATCCGTATACCGAATACATAACGAATTTTGATAATGATGCGCCACTTGCTATCACTCAAATATATATGAAGACCTATGCGGCTTGCCGTCATACACATCCTGCAATAGAAGCTGCACTAACTCTTAGACCTTCTATCATTAATCAGCTGTCGTCAATAAGCTCAATAAAGGTTGATGTTTACAAACTTGCAGTTTCCGGTCATGACCACACCGACATTCGCGGTGTTAGTTCTGCTAAAATGAGCATGCCGTTTGCAGTGGCACTCGCTCTCTACAGGGGCAGTGCTGGCATGGAGGACTTCAGTGAGACAAATGTTACTGATGAGGAGATACTTGCTCTCGCACGAAAGGTGAAGGTTGTAGAGAATGAAGAACTATCTTCTCTGGTACCTAAGAAGCGTGCTTCTATCCTTAATATAATGATGAAGGACGGAACAACTCTTTCTCATCGAGTAGATTTTCCTAAAGGCGAACCAGAAAATCCATTGACAGATGAAGAACTTATCCAAAAGTTTAACTCACTCGCCTTGGCAAGCGGACTCTCTGAAGAGAATTGCATCAAAGTAATTGAATTAATAACTCAGCCAACATTCAGTATCAATGCGCTTATTGACACATTGACAACTACAAAAAAATAAGATGTCAAAACAATACAACTATTGCTTGGACTTCATCAAGGGGCTTGCTTGTATCTTTGTGGTTTTTATGCATTGCGAGTTTCCTGGAGTATTGGGGGCGATGGTACAAGCTATCAGCAGGTTTTGCGTACCTCTGTTTTTTATGATTTCCGGCTATTTCTGTTTTAAACCAGAAGGGAATCCCTTGAATATTACCAAAAAGGTGAAGCACATATTGGCTATTACCATCAATGCTTGTATATTTTATACAATCTTTATGATGGTAATGGCACTAGCAGGAAAAGATGTCGGTTGGGCAATCTCCAAATGGGGGGTGTTCAATTGGGTGATTTTCAATAAACCTGCTTGGGCAGGAGTAGCGGGCCAGTATTGGTTTCTCTTTGCGCTTCTATATACTTACATCTCCTTTGGTTTATTGGTCCGGTTAGGATGGCTTAAGCAAGCCTACTGGTTGGCAGGTGCTATGTTTGTGGTATATATTGTATTGGCACAAGGAATGCACTTAGCAGGACATCGCATACCAAACATGCTCTATCGCAACTGGCTTGTAGAAGGATTTGCTTATTTCATGCTCGGGTATTGGATTCATAACTATAAAGATAAACTGAAGTTCAACACTAAAAACCTCATTGCTATTATTATAGTAAGCACCTTGTCATGTTGGGTTGAGCGCTACATTATGGGACGTGATTTCGGTGTGAATATTGTCACCATGCCTCAAGTTTTCTGTTTGTTCCTTTATGCAGTCAATAATCCAACCTTACACAGGGGCACAATCCAAGAAATAGGCAAACGATATTCAATGTTTGTGTACATCATTCATCCTGCCGTTTGGCATGGATTGGAGTTTATTTATGCCAAAGTCGAATTATCTGGAAATATGTTAGCGCAATATGCAATGCCTATAATAGTTGTAATTTTGACTCTTATCGCATCTCATATTGTATATATGACGAATGAAAGACTTACGAAATCAAAATTTTAATAATATGATACATTTAACAACACCTTTCAGCGAAGAGGACATTGCCCAGTTGAAAGTGGGTGATGTGGTGTCCATCTCCGGCTATATCTATACCGGTCGTGATGCCGTCCTACCAAAGATTGTTAAGCATGCCGAGGAAGGCACATTGGAAGATGTCAATGTGGATTTGCAAGGTCAGATCATCTTCCATACTGCTGTAAGTTCTGCTGGTGTAGGCCCTACATCGAGCAACAAACTGGAGATAGAATCAAGTTTTGAGCCACTTTCACGCCATGGCGTCAAGATGCATCTTGGCAAGGGTGCCATCAAGCCCGAAACCGTAAAAGCATTGGCTGAAAACAATGCCGTCTTTGCCGTCATCCCTCCTGTTACGGCTCTATTGGGTAGTCAAACTTCCGACATCAAGGTGATATGCTATCCAGAGTTGGGAATGGAAGCCCTACATTCAATCAAGGTTAACAATTATCAAGCCATCATAGCTGCAGCTCAAGGTAAAAGCATCTATGATAAGTAATCCAAAAACCTCAGAATTATGGCAAATGAAATAATTGAAAAGGTAGCTAGTTGTCTGGTTGCAGCTGGCAGTACATTCCGCGAGGATCAGAAAGAGGCTTATCGTAGAGCTATTTCTTCTGAAACGAACGAGGGCACTTGCTGGGTAATGAAGCAGGTGTTGGACAATGCCTTTGTGGCAGAGAAGACCAGTGGCCCACTCTGCGATGATACCGGTATTCCTCATGTATTCATCGAGGTTGGCAAGAATCGAGCACTTACAGGTCAGATGATGGCAGACATCAAGGAAGGAATACGTGAAGGTCTTCGCAGACTTCCTGGTCGTCCTATGGCTATAAAGGGTGATGACTATGAACGTATCGACCAGAGTGGCGGTTTGAATGAGGATAGTGGTGCTTTGCTTCCCTCTCCGTTCCTTGTCAAGAATGTGGACGAAGAAGATACCCTCCGTCTGACCGTACTGATGCTTGGTGGCGGCCCAGCTATTCGAGGTATAACCCAACGAGTATTCCACAAGCATAGTGTACAGGTGGTGATTAATGAGATCGTCAATCGTGCCATACCTGCTGTTAGCCAATTGGGATGCTCGCCTTGCACTTTAGCAATTGGTATAGGCCGTTCACAGTTCGAAGCTACTAGCCTTATGATGGAAGCAATGGCAAAGGGTGACTTTAGCGTTCAAAGTGACTTCGAGAACACTATCACTGATAGAGTAAACGAATCAAACACAGGAGCTCTAGGCCTTGGCGGTAAGACATCAGTTCTTGCCACCTTTGCCAAAGTAGGCCCCCAACGAGCAAGTGGAGTCCGCATAGTAGCCCTCCGTCCTTGCTGCTGCTTCGAACCAAGAAGAGCGAGTGTTGAATTATAATGCCCAAGTGGAACCATTGTGGTGCAATACCACCTATCTAAACAAATAGCCAAATTATAACTATGCAACTAATTTATACTCCTAAGCAAGAATATAAGGTATTAGTTCGGTGCTTTACATTCAATCATTGCAGATACATAGAGGATGCTCTAAATGGTTTTGCATTGCAACAGACGAACTTCCCCTTTGTTTGTCTTGTAGTTGACGACTGTAGTACCGATGGTGAGCAGGATGTTATCAAGGCCTGGTTGGAACGCGAGTGTGATATGTCCAGAGCAGAACACACAGAATTAGAACTCTCCAATATAATCCTCGTGCCACATAGAGCAAATAAACGTTGTACTTTTGCATTCTATCTCTTGAAGCAAAACCTTTATGGAACAAGCAAGAAGAAATCCTTAGTCGCGCCTTGGCGAATTTGTTGCGAGTATGAAGCTTTATGTGAAGGTGATGATTATTGGACAGATTCTTTAAAATTGCAACGGCAATGCGATGTAATGGATAACAATAACGAATGTGTTATGTGTCTTCATCAAACTATAACGTCAAAAGATGGTGACGTTAAAAGTGTCTTACCAAGACAGGAGTTAGCTGAAGGATGGCTTGACAAGAATAAATATTTTAGAAAAACTGAAATTATGCAATTCCAACTTTCATCTTACTTCATGAGGATTTCTGTTTTGAATGAATTTCTAAAATGTTCACATGAATTCATGAAACCAACGGGAACTGGTGATATACAGTATCTTCTGTATTTCCTGGCCGTAGGTGAAGTGTATTTCTTGAACAAAGTAATGTCTACATATCGTTTGTCTGTAGAAAACGGATGGTCTCATACTGTAATAAACAACAAAGAGAAAAGAATTGGACACTACCGTCGTCTGTCAAAAATGTACTCTTCGTACGATGATTTTACTGTTGGCACATATCATGAGTATTGTCTATACAAACAGAAAAAATGTAATTTCCTTATAGAACGATCAAACGGAAACTATAAAATCTTATTCACAAAAGAATACAGAGAATGTCTACGCAGTGAGAAATGGTCTGTACAAATCCGAATGGTTTTTCAATATATTAAACAGATACTAAAAGGGAAATAATGCAGTTTTTTATGAACTTAAGATATTTACATTATCGATTCCGTTTATATTCTTTCCTGCACCAGGATAAATCATTCGCACTCCCGACAAACAAACGGAAGGTGTTTGTGTTTCTTGCTGCAGATTATGGAAACTTGGGTGATGTGGCAATCACATACGCTCAGGAGAAGTTACTGAAGGAGAAGTATCCCGATTATGAGATTATGGATGTGCCTATCAGCAAGACTTTGTCTCTTCTTCGTCCGATTAAGAAGATTGTTACTCCAGATGATATCATTACCATAACCGGTGGTGGTAACATGGGCGAGATGTATGGAGACATTGAACTATTGAGGTTGATGGTCATCCGAATGTTCCCCAAGAACAAGGTTGTCGTTTTTCCTTTGACAACTGACTATTCTGGTGTTAAAACCTATTTGTTACGACTTGCAAAACATACTTATTGCAATCATCGCAATCTTACTATGTTGGCACGCGAAGAAGTGTCGTATAACAGAATGTGCGAGCTCTTCCCTAAGGTAAACGTCAAACTTACGCCCGATGTGGTAATGACTCTTGACGAAAGGCGTAAGAGTCAACGCAATGGTGTTGTTTTTTGTATTCGCAATGACAAAGAGAAATCAAAACATAGTCTGAAGGCGGAAGAATTGCGAAAGGAAGCAACAAAGATTGGGCTACCTATTATGGATTACGACACCCACATAGAAAAAGAGCACATGTCGCTAGATGTTCGAAAAGATGAGTTAGACAAAATTTGGAATATTTTCAGTTCTTCTCAGTTGGTAGTTACAGACAGATTGCACGGAATGATTTTCGCATACATCACAGGCACCCCAGCCATTGTGTTCCCCAATAGTAACTTCAAAGTTGAGAAATGCTACGAGTGGATAAAGGATTGTGGCTACATACAGTTCTGCAAGGAATGCAACGCAACTATAAAACTGGAGCAGAATCAATTAAATATAGCTAGTAATTGGGATCTTGGTCAACAGAATTTTGTTAAGATAATTTGTGATAATTTGTAAATTAGGTTTCTATGAATATGATTCGTAAATTTCTTATAAAGTATGTCTTACAAGACTGGAATATTGCGATTGCCAAAAAAAACGATGACTTTAGTCTGAAAGAAATCAAATGGATGAAACATACTTATAAAGACCGTTGGTTTGCAGACCCATTTATCGTTGGCGATACTGAGGACGCTTACATCGTTTTGGCCGAAGAGTATATGCATAAAACGCGCCTTGGGCGACTTGCACGTTTAACCGTAAGTAAAGAAGACTGCATTTTACTTAAAAATGAGACGATTTTGGATATTCCAACTCATCTGTCTTTCCCAAATACGATTGCTGTGGAAGGAAATGTGTATATCTATCCTGAAAATGGGGCTGCTGGTAATACCAAGTATTATAAATACGGCCAAGAACTTAAAATGGAAGGTGTACTTTCAGAATTTCCCTTGTCGGATGCAACAATTGCAGAAATTAATGGACAATATTACATTTTAGCAACTTTAGGCGAAGAATGTAATGGCGATAATTTGCGAGTCTACAAGAGTGATTCTCCCTTAAATGGTTATAAAGAATGTCAACAAATACGCTTTCCTGACAATATAGCTAGACGAGCGGGTAATGTATTTGTATGTAATGGTCAGCTTATCAGCCCTGCTCAAGTGTGTAACAACGATTATGGTGAGGGGGTGTCACTACAAGTTATGGAAGAAAAAAATGGTCAGATTTCGCTAAAAGAAATAAAGCGCATGATGCCTCCTACAAAGGACTACCCAGAGGGATTCCATACCTATAATGTATATAAAAACGACGTTGTTGTGATTGACGGGTATCGTTACGGGAGCAAATTCTTACACAACGTGTACTTCAAAATACGAAAATTCATTTGATAATGAACAATAAGGTTATAATATTTGGTGATGATTGTGTTAACTCTTTAGGTTTAGTACAAAGTCTAGGCAGAGAAGGAGTTGAAACAATTGCGGTCCTGAAATGCCGCAGGTCAACTTTAGTAAAGGCAAGTAAATATGCAGGAGAAATAATTTGTATCGCGGATTATAGCGAAGCAATAGATATGTTATTATCTAGGTTTCAAAAAGAAAATAATGTATTGATAATCCCTTCTGGAGATGGTCCTGCACTCACTTTGGAGAAGTATAAAGACTGTCTGAGCAAGAATTTTATTTTTGAGGGAATAATAAAAAAAGGGACTTTAAGTCATTATATGCGCAAAGATAATCAAATCGCTCTTGCTAAAAAACACGGATTCAATATACCTGTTTCAATCAAAATTAAACGAGGAGATATTATTGCCGACAACATTCCTTTACCATGTATTATTAAACCTTTAATCAGTTGCGAAGGAGATAAACGCGATATAAGGATATTGGACAAAATAGAGGATGTGAGAAATCATATCAATCATAACCTCCAGTTTACGGAAGAAGTCATAATTCAACAGTTTATTGAAAAAGACTATGAATACGACATGATGGGCTGCTCTTACACGAACGGTGAAGTATACATTCCGTTGTCAGATAGAATGGTGAAATTCAATCATAAGTTGGCTGAAACATCCACGGTAAGTTATATTGAACCATTGGACCCTGAAATACAACTTGAAGTGGATAATATAGAAAGACTGATGAAAGATATTGGTTTTGTCGGTTTGTTTTCCGTTGAATTTATGCACAACAAAAAAGATAATAAAATTTATTTTACAGAAATCAACTTTAGAAATGATGGAGAAAATTCCTTTATTGTGCATGGTGGCGTGAATCTACCTTATTTACACTATTGTGATATGATGGGACATCCCTTAAAAGAATACAATCCTATCAAAGAATCAAAGAAATACATTTGGGAGGGTGTCCATTTCTCTGGGTTAATACAAGGTGATGAAAGTTTTATAGATTGGATTAAGGATTTGTGTGGATGCGATGGTTTTCTATATTATTTTAAAGATGATCGCAAGCCATTCTTTGCCCAATTCTACAATAAAATTAAAAGCAAACTTCATTTATGAAAAAAATACTATTCTTTCATTTCGATCTCGGGGTTGGTGGTGCAGAAAATGTCTTGATAAATCTGCTCAATAATCTCGATTCAAAAAAATTTGACATCACTCTGCTGTTGTTGTTTAATCATGGTGTTAGACTCGTGGATCTTGCTCCTCACATAAAGCTTAAATATGTTTTCAACTTCAAACCATTCCGTGGCATAAGTAATGTTTTGAAACTGTTCAGTCCAAAATTATTGCACAAGTGGTTTGTGAAGGATAAATACGATATAGAAATTGCATATCTTGAGGGTAATCCGACTCGTATTGTGGGCGGATGCAAAAATCAAGAAACTAAGTGTTATGCCTGGGTACATAGAAATTTTAAAGGTAAAGACGAACTAATGCATGTGTATCGTTCGGATAAGGAAATGCATGAAACCTACAAACGTTTTGATGGTGTTGCCTTTGTGTCAGAAACAGCTCTTCAAACTTTTCAATCTCTTGTGAATCTGCAGAATATGAATCTTGAGGTTGTAAATAATGTACTAGAGGTTGATCAGATAATCCGAAATTCACACGAAGCTATTCCTCAGGAATTTAGTGCTAAGGTGAATTTCTGTACGGCAGGACGTTTGACTGCAGTAAAAGGTTTTGACCGCCTTTTCCGTATTCTCGGCACACTATATAAGGAAGGTATTCGTGATTGGCATTTCTACCTGATGGGAAAAGGTGAAGAGAAAGAACGCTTGGAGGTTATAATGAACGAATTAAACCTAGGCGAAAACATAACAATGGTTGGATTTGAAAGTAATCCACATCGCTATATTTCAAAGATGGATTTCTTCGTTTGCTCATCGTTCTCTGAGGGATATAGTACTGCGGTAAGCGAAAGTATCATACTTCATACACCGGTCATCACCACTGATTGTTCTGGCATGAGAGAAATATTTGGTGGCAGTGGATGTGGTATGATAGTAGAGAATAGCGAGATCGGACTCCTTGATGGTATGAGACGTATGCTTACTGATTCCGAATTTGTCAGCCAGATGAAGAAAAACTCCAAAGAGCGCTCTAATTTCTTCTCAAAAGAACGTTGTATTCAACAATTTGAAAACTTCATAGAATCATGAAACCTGCTATAAGTATAGTAATGCCGATGTATGGTGTAGAGGCTTATATTGCACGAGCTATAGAAAGCGTGCAAAAGCAGACTTTTACTGATTGGGAACTGTTAATCGTAAATGACGGAACAAAGGATCGAAGTCGAGATATTGCTGCTGACTATGAAAGAAAAGACGAACGCATACGCATCATCGACAAAACAAATGGAGGGCTCTCTTCTGCGCGCTTGAAAGGATTGGAATCTGCGCAAGGGACATATATATCTTTTATAGATAGTGATGATAGCTTGCAACCAGAATATCTAGAGGTGCTGTATTCTATAATTAAAAGATACGATGCAGACGTAAGTATGTGTTCTTATAATACGGTATTTGGAAACTCGCAAACCCCCGTTTCACTTTGCTTTCCGCAGGGAACGACAATCCTTAATGATTCCGAAGAGATACTGAAGGATTATTTCCTTCCTCAAATAGATTCAATAAGAAAAGGCTCAAATGTTCTGCCAGCTTTTATGTGGCTTAGACTCTTTCGAAGAGATATAATAAGTACTGATTTATTTATTAGTGAAAGAAAAGTATACAAGGAGGATTTGGTGCTTACTGCGAGACTTTTGTTTTCAATAAAAAAGTTAGTTGTTATTAATACTCCATTATATAATTATTTTATTAACCCTGGTTCTCTTACAATGAAATATAGAGAAAATGCATGGAGTATGATGAAATCGTTGACGTTAGAACTATTTAAGGTATTAGATAAATTCCCGGAAAAATTAGTTCATGAGCGTCGACTTGGTCATCTTTTATTTGCGGTACACTTTGTATTGAAGAATGCTTCACGTCAAAACTATTCGTTGTATAAGAAACAATTCCAGGATATTTTAAAAAGTGAATTATTGATGCAAGCTATTCATAAAGCATCTCTGTTCACTGTCCCAAGAGGATTTTTTGTTATGGTTTGGTCAATGAAAATTCGTTGTCCATTCTTGTTGTATAAATATAATAAAAAAAGAGTATAAACATGAATATAGAATCTATTTACCACTACATTTATCTTGCTATTGTTGCGATATTGTCTATATCAGTTTGGCAAGTGTACATAAATAGGCTTGATTATCGTTTCGATTATGGTAATCGTAACAGGGCTTTCCGAGGCCACTGAAAAAGTATCATGTATCAGAAAAAATCTATTTTCATACTTGATACCCTATCTGAATCCCTATTCAAATATTCAAATCTCAGAGGGTTTAGAACGGTCAAAAAAGGCTGGTTTTGACTTTTTCAGTGGCCTCGGGCTTTCCTTATAATGGTGTTCTTTGCATTGCATGTTTACATATGGCAAGATGTCATATCCAGATTCAACAAAAGTAATAAAAAATTTCGTACATAATGATACTGTACGCCATTGCATGAGTATAAAGGCATTCTCTATCTATCAAGATAAAATAATTGCATTGATGATACAAATGCGGTTCACTTTAGGATTATATTTATTATATAAATTTGCAAAATAAAATGTTTTCCATTTTTGATTTTATACCGCCTCAATACTACTCCCGTGTATTTAATGGCTTAATTATGGTTTTGTGCATAATTACTGCATTTTATTATAGTTTTGATCAAAACCATACCAAGATAAATAGGCAAATTAGTCTTATTTTAGCTTTGGCTTTGGCATCAATTACAATACTATTCCTCGGACCAAGACCTGTACACGCTTCATTCACAGATACTGGTTATTACATTTATTCCTATTACCATAGCTACGACCATTTCATGCCTATTGACTTTAACGAAGAGTGGTTGTGGTATAATATATCATGTTTCATCAAGATGATGAATTTCTCCGACATGGGATATTTGACCTCATTGATGTTTTTATATGTGAGTTTTATGTTTGTTGCATGCTGGATTGTAATGAGAGACGGAATGTGGATTGCAATTCTGTTTTGCTTTTCTTCTTTCTCATTTGTGGCTTATGGCGTGAATGGAATGACAAACGGTATTGCAGCCTCTTTTGCCCTTGCAGGAATTGCAATTATGGCAACAAAAAAAACGAATTTAGATATAGCCATTGGCTTATTGCTAATGTTGATGTCTGTAAGTACCCACAGAGCTATGACGCTTCCTGTCTTATGTGCACTTTTGGGGTGTTGGTACGTTAAGAATCCTAAATACGCATTGTATTTCTGGTTGTTGTCTATTCCTTTGTCGCTTGTTGCAGGAAATGCTATTACAGGTTTCTTTGTGAACTTGGGATTCGATGATAGAATGGCAGAATATGCCAATTTGCCTGCTGACGAATTAGGTTACGAAGTCGTAAATTCTAATGGAGGTCGCTTTCGTTGGGATTTTATTTTTTATAGTGTAATACCTATATTTTTTATCTGGTATCTTACGGTTAAGCGGAATTTTAAAGATTACACGTTCAATGTGTTAGCGGTTACTTATATTCTGGCTAATGCCTTTTGGATTATGGTAATACGTTCTGAGCAAAGCAACAGATTTGCATATCTATCGTGGTTCATCTATCCTCTAGTTATAGCTTATCCGCTACTTAGATTTAAAATTTGGGAAAAACAAGATAGAGCATTAGCAGCAATTCTTTTGTTATACTCCGGATTCACTTTCTTTATGTGTTTTATATACAACGCCTAGACAGATAAACTTATGTCAAAAATTTCCGTAATCATGGGTATTTACAATTGTGCTCCAACGCTACAGGAGGCGTTGGATTCACTTTATGCCCAGACCTATCAGGACTTTGAGATAATCTTGTGCGATGATGGTTCGAAGGATAATACTTACGAACTGGCACTTGAGAATCAAAAGTCACATCCTAATATTGTTCTCTTGAAGAATCCTCACAATATGGGGCTCAATCAGACGCTCAATAACTGTCTGGCTGTGGCTAAAGGTGAATATATCGCCCGCATGGATGGTGACGACCTTTGTGATTCCTCTCGTTTTGAGAAACAGGTAAAATTTCTTGATGAGCACCCTGAATATGCCATCGTCAGCAATCCTATGATATACTTTGACGAGGAGGGCGAATTTGGCAGAGGACAAGTTCGTGAAGGCGAACCAGGACTTGACGCCTTCGTAAGGGGTACACCTTTTTGCCATGCACCCTGTATGGTTCGTAGAGAAGCTTATATGGCGGTAGGCGGATATACGGTTGACAAGCGTCTTCTGCGTCACGAGGACTACAATCTTTGGACAAAGATGTACGCTAAAGGATTCCGTGGGTATATGACAGCAGAACACCTCTACATGATGCGTGATGACCGTAACGCAACAAAGCGCAGAAACTTCCGTGGTCGCATCAATGGCATTTATGCACGTTGGATAGCATATAAAACTATTCACATCCCATTTTTCGGATTTTTGAAGTTTGCCATAATGGCACTCATCAAGGGTCTCATGCCCACCTTTATGTATGAGTATTTTCATCGCAAAAAACTTGGAAGATAATGAAAAATGTATTAGAAGTTATAAATCTTGCTAGTTCTGCAAGAAATTTCATAGGAACACAGTTCTCTTATCTGCAAGAGAATGGTGATTACCGTATGCACTTGATATGTTCACCTGATGACAAGATGGAAGCATACACCAAGCAGATGAACATCGTCTATCATCCGCTAAAATTAAACAGACAACTATCACCGATTGCAGACATTAAGGCGATGACAGAAATTTGCAAGTACATCAAAAAGAACAATATTGAGGTAGTTATTGCTCATCAAGCCAAAGCCCGTCTTTTGGCAATGCTTGCGTGTTTCTTTACTCGTGTACCTTACCGCGTGGTATTTGCGCATGGTGTATTGTATGAGACAATGCATGGTTTGAAACGTTGGCTAGTTAAGATGAACGATAAACTTGTTTCTATGCTAGCAGATAGAGTCGTATGCGTAAGCAAATATGTGGCTGAAATGCGCGAGAAAGACCATATTGATGCTGCAGGAAAGCGCGTGATACTTGGCAAGGGCTCGTGCAATGGTATTGATGCTGTAAACAAGTTTAACCCTGCTTTGTATAACGAAGACAAGATTGCCTCAATCAAGGCAAAGCATGGAATAACAGATGATGATTTCGTAATTGGCTTTGTCGGTCGGTTGGTTAAGGACAAGGGGGTTATTGAATTGCTGGAGGGATTCAGTAAACTTCAGACTATGCACCCTGAAAAGAAAATCAAACTGATGGTCATTGGTCAGCCAGAGGTTCGTGATGGATTGCCAGAAAGCACGTTGTCTGTTATCCGCAATTCAAAAGACATCATCTTTACAGGTTTAGTGCCTTACGAAGACATTGCAGCTTATTACATGGTGATGAACGTCTTCATTTTGCCTTCGCATCGTGATGGTTTGGGTATGGTAGCACTTGAAGCGGCTGCTATGGGATGTCCTGTTCTTGTATCTTCCATAACAGGCTGCAGAGAGACCATTCTACCTGATATCACAGGCAATTATGTTGATTTGACAGGAAACTCTATCTGTAATATGTTAGAAAAATACCTTGACCAGGAACTTGGTAGGCTACATGGAGCAAATGGGCGCAAGTTCATACTCGATTCGTTCGAACAATCAATAGTAAACCAATCAATGTTGGATTTCTTAAACAAATTTGTTAATAATGGAAAATAAAAATAAGAAATTAAGTTTAACCTTTCGCATGCTCCGTGCATTAGGATTCAACTATTCAGAAACAGCATACGGTAATGTTACATTCTTCGGAGTGATTAAGAAAGTATTTGTGACATTCAGAAATAATCTTTTAGAGAGTTGGATGGATTGTTGGATTTTCGCGCCTGTACTCCCACGTAAAATGCGACCTTGGATTATGCGCAAATGGGGATGTAAAGTTGGTAAAGGTTGCTTTATTGGCGACCATGTTCGCATAGATATTGGCCATGCTGATATGATTACCCTTGAGGATAGTGTTAGCATTGCAGGAGGAACTCGCCTTCTTTGCCATCAGCGCGATTTTTCTGACTATTGTGTTGGAGATGACTACATGAAACTGGGGTACACTATTAAGCCAATTATTCTGAAAAAAGGATGTTTGGTTGGTATGGAAAGTTTCGTTATGCCAGGAGTAACAATTGGCGAAGGGGCAGTAGTAGCAGCAGGCAGTATGGTTACAAAAGATCTACCAGCTTGGACAGTGGCAATGGGCAGACCTGCAAAGGTGGTGAAACAGATTCCTGATAGGGTAAAGTAATATGAACATTCTAACATTTGATATTGAAGAATGGTATATAGAGAAACATTTCCATTCGGGTGGTGAGGAAAAATACCGTCAGTATGATGGTTATCTCTCTCAAATTCTAGATTTGCTTGATGAACGCAACATGAAGGGTACGTTCTTCTGTGTAGGTGGCCTTGGCCGTGAGTTCCCCGGCGTAGTGAAACGTATTGCGGATCGTGGGCATGAAGTGGGTTGCCATAGCGATGTGCACACGTGGTTGAACAAGATGACACGTGAGGAATGTCTGGCTGATACCCGTATGGCAGTTGATTCGCTGGAGCAAGTAATCGGCAAGAAAGTGAAGAGCTATCGCGCTCCTGCCTTTTCAATTGGTGCAAGTAACAAATGGGCGTTCGAGGTTCTAGCGGAATGTGGCATTGAACGCGATGCAAGCATATTCCCCGCCGTTCGTGACTTTGGCGGCTTTGCGGAATTCGGTCAAAAGACCCCTGCCATCATCCGTTATAATGGCATTGAGTTGAAGGAGTTCCCAATCTGTACTGCAAAACTGATGGGCAAAGAGATTGCCTACTCTGGTGGCGGCTATTTCCGGTTCTTCCCTCTATGGTATGTGAAGAAGGAAATGGCGAGTGCAGACTACTCTATGACGTATTTCCATATAGGTGATCTGGTTCCCGAATCAAGAGGACTTATGACCAAAGAAAAATATGAAGAGTACTTCAAAGAACCAGGTACTTTGAAAGCTAGATATACACGTTACCTAAAAGCAAGTATCGGAAAGAAGACAGCGTTCGACAAATTGAAAAAACTGGTCTGTGCCAAGGACTTTGTAAATCTTGAACAGGCATCATTCCAGATTGATTGGTCGAAGGCTCCTATTGTAAACCTATAAATCAGTTACTCTATGTATAAAAACTTCTTTAAGCGAGTTATCGATTTTACTATTGTGCTGATAGCTCTTTTGATAATCTGGCCAATACTGGCTATTATTGCTATCTGGTTGCACTTTGCCAATAAGGGTGCGGGAGCATTTTTCTTCCAAGAAAGACCAGGCAAGGACGAAAAGATTTTCAAGGTAATCAAGTTCAAGACAATGACAGATGAGAAGGATGAGAACGGGAATTTGCTACCCGATGCCCAGCGATTGACAAAGGTCGGCAAATTCGTTCGCTCTACATCAATTGATGAGTTGCCTCAATTAATTAATGTTTTGAAAGGTGACATGGCGCTGATTGGTCCGCGACCATTGCGAGTACATTATCTGCCCTTATATAGTCCCGAGCAGCATAGAAGGCATGATGTGCGGCCAGGAATCTCTGGATGGGCTCAATGCCATGGGCGAAACAACATCAGTTGGACAGAGAAATTCAAACTGGATGTGTGGTACGTAGATCATCTTTCGCTGATGACTGACATAAAGGTGATTTTTATAACTATAAAGAAAGTGCTTTTCCGTGAGGATGTGAACAATGAGGCTGCGGCAACTATGTATCCTTTCGATGGCACCAATTGATTTTTAGTTTTACATCGTATGAAAAGTATAATTATTGGTGCGGGTACCTATGGAGAGGTCTATCTTGCGTACCTGCAAGAGGCTGGTGTAGACGTTGTCGGCTTTATTGACGATAATCCAAAACTGGAAGGTAATAAAGTTCGTGGAATCCCTGTTATTGGTAAAATGGCTGATCTTGCATCGCTGAGAGATGCACATGGAGTGAAAGCTGTTTATTGTCCTTTGGGTAATAATAAATTGCGTGTGGAGTTCTTGACTAAGGCAAGAGAGTTGGGGTACAAGACCCCTAACTACATTCACCCTTCGGTATTGATTTCTCCTAATGTTTCCATTGGAGAAGGTGTGTATATCTTGCTTGGTACTACCATAATGCCATACACTATAATCAAGGACTTTGTGATGATTTCGATGGGGGTGCATGTAGCACACCACAATGTGTTAGAAGAAGGTGTATTTCTCTCAACAGGTTGTAACTTTGGTGCATCAATAATTGCCCACAAGTATGTATATTGTGGCATCAGTTCTACAATCATGACTGGATTACATACTCTTGGTGAAGATTGTCTTATTGGTGCAGGGGCTGTTGTCATTCGTGATGTTGAACCCAAGGCAGTTATGGCAGGTGTACCAGCAAAGGTGCTGAAGTACAAATAGCTAATGTGATTCTCCGAGTAAAGTTTAGACAAGAATAGGAAGTAAAAAGGAGGTTTAATCAACTACACTATTAGTTCATTTGACAACCAGTTATATGAAATTCACTTTTCCTTTTGGGCTGGGGGTCGATGTTGTTAGGCAGGTGGATGATGGTCGGGCGAGGGAGTTGTTCGTTCTGGGGGTCTATGCCAGTGCGGTTCATGTAAAGTGGTTTGGGCCTGATGGCAGGATTCGCATCAGGGCTATGGCTGTGGCGAGTGAGCCGGAGATCTTTTGGCGTGGCGGCAATGACTATGTGGAATCGGTGATTGACCGCATTAACCTTGACCCTAAATATGGACATCTTGAGCCTGCCGATGCTGCATTCAATGGACCTTCGGGGGTTTGTCTTGACAAGAACTACATTGAGCCGCTGGGGTTGACTCGCCAGGATGTGTGGCTCTGCGACCTTTTGCCGGAGTCTCGCAAGAATCCATCACAGGCAGCTGCTCTCTGCAAGAATTATGACGGATTCGTAGATATTCCCTACAACTTTCCTCTAGTTCCAAGGCCAATCGCTGACGAAAAGAGAGTCAGAGAGATAGTGGAGGAACTTGAGGCATCGAAGGCAAGACGTATTATACTGCTTGGCGATGAACCTATTAGGTATTTCCTTAACAAGTTTGTCCCTGCGGTCAAGAGGCTTTCTTGTATAGAGCCCTACGGGAAGGAGATTATGGTCACTATCAACGGGAATGATTATACCGTTCAATGTCTGGCTCACCCTCGTCAAACTGCAAGGCTTGGCAATTCAAGCCGGCATTGGTTTGAAGCTCACCAGAAATGGGCACGAGATATAGCAAACGATTTAAGCCTGCCTACTTGCATCTTTCATCAACACACTGAATCATATCACAGGAAGAAACTGAAGGAAATATAGACATACACTTCACAAGAAGGAATCGCTAACTCTACCAATCACAGCGGGTTAGCGATTTACTTTTTGAGATAGGCTTGATGCCGTGGCGTGAGGGAGCGGAATCGAATTTGAATGTTGTTGATACAATAAACCAATGCGTTAAACAATGCTCGCAAATGGCTAACATAATGTAAATGACGATGTGTTCTTGCTTCGCTAGGCAAATTAGTAGTTCTTATATTTTTTCAGGAGATTCTTGTGCGTTTCGTGTAATTTTTATACCTTTGCACAGATGCTATTATGATTCTTGTTCCCTAATGGCAAGACAACTATTATTTTCCATGACAGACTGGAACAGTTTATTTTACGACATATCAAGTGAGACAAAATGATTGTCGCTGGTAAGCATAACTTTTGTCTATACTCTATATGGTTTCCCACAGACGCATTCGCCTGAGGGAAAATATTTACACTTCTATGTGGCACGTAGTCTATAAGAACCGCAGTTGCAAGGTTGCCGAGCTCGTGAGTGAGCTTGATGCGGCAGGCATCGTGCACTTTATTCCTGAGCAAGCCGTTGAGCGATATGACGCTGCGGCAGGCGAGATGCTTCCTACCACTACGATTGCTATCAACAATATCGTGTTTATTGACACTCACCACGACATCAATGCCGTGGTGCACTCGGTTGGCGTCCTGCAAGCGCCAATGACCGACCCGCTGACAGGCTTGCCTGCCACTGTGCCCGACAATGAGATGCTTGCATTCAAACTCGCCTTGCAGAGTCGCCCCGCCGACGTGAAGCTGCTGTGCGACCCCTACTCTCGCTTTGAGGACCGCCCTCTGGTGCGTGTCAAAGCTGGTCTGTTCCAGGGGCTCACTGGCCGTGTGGTGAGGATAAGGCGCGACCGCAAGCTAGTGGTGAGTCTAGGCGCCATGGCAGTCGCCGTGTCGGGCATCAGCCGGTCGCTTTTGGAACAGATTTAACACTTCCAGGAATCCCTAGACCAACTAAAGGACTCCCCACACTGATCTCACTGATCTTACGAAAATTAACAGCAGATTGCTCTGATTACTCTAATTATTTTAATTTCTTTCAGTTATAATAAATTCCAACCACAGTAATCACCTTTATGGAATCTTCTCAATCATGGGACTTTTGCATTGAGCCGCATGGCAGCCTGTTCTCGCTCAAGTTGCGCGAGGTGTGGCGCTACCGCGACTTGCTACGCATGTATGTGAAGCGCGATATAGTCACCTACTACAAGCAGACGGTGCTGGGTCCGCTGTGGTTTTTCATCCAGCCAGCCCTCACTACCGCGATGTTCATGCTAGTCTTTGGCGGCATTGCGGGCATCAGCACCGATGGGTTGCCCCAGCCGCTGTTCTACATGGCAGGACTGCTGTGCTGGAACTACTTTGCCGACTGCCTAAACCGGTGCTCCGACACCTTTGTCGCCAACCAGGATGTCTTCGGCAAGGTTTATTTCCCGCGCCTCGTGGTGCCGTTGAGCGTCACGTTGAGCAACATGGTGAAGATGGGCGTGCAAGCGATTCTGTTCGCTCTCATCTACCTGTATTACGTCATCATGGGCCACGGCTGTGCCGTCAACGCCTACGCTTTGCTACTGCCCTTGCTTGTGCTCATGCTCGCAGGGCTGGGCTTGGGATTCGGACTGCTCATCACAAGCATCACCACCAAGTACCGCGACCTGAAGTTCCTCATCACCTTCGGGGTGCAGTTGTGGATGTATGCCACCCCGGTCATATATCCGCTCAGCACGCTTGCCAAGAGTCACCCTGACTACGTGTGGCTGCTGCAGGCCAACCCCATGACCAGCATCATCGAGACCTTCAAATTTGCCTTCCTGGGCAGCGGCATGTTCTCCTGGGCTTCGCTGGCCTACAGCCTCGCCTTTACTGTCGCCGTCATCCTGCTAGGCACCATAGTGTTCAACAAAGTAGAACGTAACTTCATCGACGTAGTGTGATTATCTAAACGATGACGATACGCTCGCTGGAGCTCGCTACGATGACGATGACCTTTTTCTTTTTTAACGATGACCTTTTTTAAAAAAATAATATATGGAAGATAATCGAAGCAATCGAAACTTCAGAGAGTATGAGGTTTGGATTGATGCTGTGAAATTTGCAACAGAAGTGTATCAAACCACTTCTACCCTACCCTGGTTTGAGAAAAAAGGTCTATGTGACCAACTCCAACGTGCCGCAGTCAGCATTAGTTCTAATATTGCAGAAGGAGCAGCAAAACCTAGTGATCAAGATTTTGCAAAATATCTCGACATCGCCCTTGGGTCTGCGTATGAGGTGGAAACGCAACTGATTATATCAAAGAATATCAACTATATAACCCAAGAGTCTTTTGATCAACTTATTATACCCTTACACTCGATCGAAAGACAGCTCACCGCCTTTATACATCACATTCGCAAAAAACGAGATTAATTTACAAAGAACATGTCATCGTAAAAAATAAGTCATCGTAGCGAAGCGCATCGTAGCGAGCCCTGCGAGCGCATCGTCATCGTTAATAAAAGTATGACAGTTTTAGAATTTGAAAACATTAGCAAGCAGTATCAGCTGGGCAAGATTGGCACTGGCACGTTGAGCCGTGACCTTAATCGCTGGTGGGCCAGCGTGAGAGGCAAGGAAGACCCCTACCTCAAGATAGGCCAACGCAATGACCGCGCAAGCAAGGCCCAGGGCGACTTCGTGTGGGCACTGCGCGACATCAACCTCAAAGTAGAACAAGGCGAGGTGCTGGGCATCATCGGCAAGAACGGCTCTGGCAAGAGCACATTGCTCAAAATACTGTCTCGTGTCACCTCACCCACCACTGGCCGCATACGAGGCCGCGGGCGCGTGGCATCGCTGCTCGAGGTGGGCACAGGATTCCACCCCGAGATGACCGGCCGCGAGAACATCTACATGAACGGTTCCATCATGGGCATGACCCGCGCCGAGATAGACCGCAAGCTCGACGAGATTATTGACTTTGCCGGCGTGCAGATGTATGTCGATACCCCCGTCAAGCGATACTCCTCGGGCATGAAAGTGCGCCTAGGATTTGCCGTGGCGGCACACCTCGAGCCAGAGATACTCGTGGTAGATGAGGTTCTCGCCGTGGGCGACGCCGAGTTCCAGAAAAAGGCAATAGGCAAGATGCAAGACGTGTCGCGCGGTCAGGGCCGCACCGTGCTCTTCGTGAGCCACAACATGGCAGCAGTGGGCCACCTGTGCACCTCGGGCATAGTGCTCAACAATGGCACTCTCGCCTTTGCCGGGACTGCCCACGAAGCCATACAACATTACTCACTGCAGCACACAGCACCAGCAGCAAGTAGCACATTGACTCCCGACCCGCGCAGCGAGGGACAACTCAAAGACATATCAATGCAATTCCTCGACGAGAACGGCGACGAAATCACCCCCCGTTGCGGCAGCCCGCTCACGGTGCGCATCAAGTGTCATGCACTCAACGACTACCGCAGCGTGAAAGTTGCATTCGTGATACGCGACCCATTCGAGCGTCCCATCCTCGCCTGCCCCAGTTATCTCACGCATGATGAATTTGCAATGCTCCGGGGCAACCACTGCTTTGAGCTCAAGATACCCAAACTGCCAGTAACAGCAGGTAACTACATGGCAGGACTCTTTATCGAAGTCGGTAAAGATACGCTTTACGGCCAGCGTGATGCAATGAGATTTGAGGTAGAAGATGCCGACTTCTTCGGCAACGGTCGAACCCTACCCGCTCACATCATGGGCAGCGCATTACTGTGCGAGCATGAGTGGGACATAACAACAACATAAACACAATCGCACTTCACGATATGAAAGTACTATTAGTAGGAGCAACATTCAACTCCAACTTCGGCGACTTGCTTTTCTCGCACCTGTTCTACGACAAGTGCAAGGAAGCGGGATTTGACAAGGTGTCATTCTGGCAATGGCCCGAGCATGTCCTATGCGATTTCTGCCGAAACGAATTGGACTATCACGAAAAAATTTCCATTTGGCAAACTCTTAGATATGATGCCCTCATACTTCAATCTGGCGGAATGATGGGAGACAGAGTATATACCCGACGAGGCGTTACCCTACGTTTCAAACGGTTTTTTGTGCCAATGTTATTATTTACGCTATTACATAAACCCGTATATATCCTTGGTTGTGGAGGTGGACCGCTTTTTGCATGGCCTATGCGTAAAATTGCTAGACATATATGGACTAGGGCTAGCAGAATTATGGTCAGGGACGAAGAAACTCGCAAATACTTCCAGTCAATAGGTGTGACTAATGAGATAGAAGTGACCAGCGACACCGCACAAGTAATCACGGCTCAACAACTTCCTCCATTCGAAAAATCCGATGATTTAGACAATTACTTGAGGGGTAGAAAAATGTTATTATTTGCTGTCCATTTCCCAAAGAAAGGAGATATTCAGGAATCTATAATATTGCCAGCCATTAGAGAATTTCTGCAAACTCATCCAGACTATGCTCTTGCTGTGACAACAGACAAAACAGAAACGGCCGACGAAACAAGGGAATATATGGCTGATAAGGGTGATTATTTCTTTTATCATTATCATGATAGTTATCAGTTGGCTTCATTTATCAATTGTGCCAATGTTGTTGTTACCCTTGGGCTACATGTAGGCATAGTGGGAGCATCTTTGGGCAAAAGCGTCATATCATTTCCTCATAATTATAATAAGACCCATCGCTACTATAAGCAAATAGGAGAAAGTCAAAGATGTATAGAATTAGCAAAAGTGAGCCAAGAGATAGTTCTTAGCCAATTAGAGAAATTCCACTCAACACCCATTGTGCTCTCGCCCACCATAAGAGCTTTGGCAAAAAAGAACATTGACATTATAAACGAAATCAACAAATGATTAATTACTCTTTCATCATACCTCACAAGGATATTCCTGACCTGCTTCGCCGATGCGTAGCAAGCATCCCCCGCAGAGATGACATCGAGATTATTATTGTCGATGATGCCAGTGACCCGCTGACAGTAAATGAGAACACAATGGCCGACGTGATAGAGCAGCCATGTGTTAATATGATATTTACTAAGGAAAACGGAGGAGTAAGTTATGTTCGTAATATTGGAGTAAAAAAAGCAACTGGCAAATGGATTTTCATTGCAGATGCTGATGACTTCATGATGCCAGGAGCATTGGAAATGCTGGACAAATACAAAGATAGTGATGCCGAAGTCGTCTGTTTTCATATCTGTGCCAAAGACTGTTACACGCTTGAACCTTGCAACAGAGGCATGAAATATAATGGATATATGGATAAAGCTATAGCAGGTGAAATATCCATGAATATGCTATTGGCTATTGCAGTGACAACATGGACAAAAATGGTGCAACGCGACTTTTACATCCGTCATGATATTCGGTTTCAGGAGGACACGAGAATTCTAACCGATCTGTATTGGGCCAAGTTACTTGCCCTTAAAGCTCAAAGCATTGAGGTGTCTCCTGATGTTTTATATTGTGTCACAGAACGAAGTACACGCATGTCAAACACATTTGTTTCTAAAGCGCATCTACGGCAGATGTACCATGTGGCCAAAACAACCAACAAATTGGTAGTGGACCATGGCAAAGCAGAATATGCACAAAGTCTAGAGTATATCCTGACAAGAATTCACAACCACAGCGTAGCTTTATGTTGGAAATACTTCTTCTTAAGTTTCTTTGACGGAACATTATACAATAGTTTGAAAAGATACACGATAAAGCAGAGAATGTACCGTATAGCTAGATATACTTTGTGGTTAGTTAAAAACTAAAAGACAGGTTTTATTACTTAGGGATATCAAATTATGTTTACTGCAAATGAATAATACAATGCTAGATTACATTTCAAATCAGCTATATAACCTTCTTGTTAAGGTTACATATTTTCTAAGACGGTTCGAACTGTGCAGAAAGATGCACAATGCTTTAGTGGGGAACTGGTACATTGAATACCATATTTGTGATCACTGCAATTTGAATTGTAAATGCTGTAGTCATTTCTCGCCTGTTTCCGAAAGATATTCAGTCAGCTTAGAAGAAACCGAAGAAAACTTCAAAAAGCTCTCACAGAATTTCCCGGCTCACTTTCGTTCCATACACCTTTTGGGAGGAGAGCCGTTATTACACCCACAGATAATAGACATTCTGCAAATAGTAAGAAAGTATTTTCCTTCTAAAGAAATACAGGTTTTTACCAATGGGACGTTACTATCTAGACAAGATGACACTTTTTTTGATACAATCAAAAAAAATAATATACAGATAGGAGTTACCCGTTATCCTTGTAGTGTTAACTACGACGAAATAAAAACACTCTTGGATGAAAAAGGTGCTGATTACTTCTTTACCTCTTTCCGTCGTTCTATTGACAAATTTGAAAAAAGACTATTATCTGAAAACGAGGGTAGCAACTGGCTAAAAAACTATTTACTGTGTAAACAAACAACTTGTCACCAGCTTAGAGATTGTAGAATTTACCTATGTCCTTATCTTGCTTATAGCGATAATTTGAACAAGAAATTTGGAACAAAATTCACGCACGAAAAATGCGACTACATTGATATCAGTAAGCGTGTTACCCGTTGGGATATTCTTTGGAAATTTGGCATCCCTGGTCGTGCTTGCAGATACTGCGACAGGAAAGGCATCGAAATGATTGACTGGGAGACATCAAAGCGAGCAAGAGAGGAATGGATTAAATGATAATATCATATTGGAAAGTATGTGTCATGTCATGAGTATGATTAGTTTATTACAACATTTATAATGAAAACCAAGATAGTGTATGTACTAGCATCGCTTGATGCTGATATCTATATGGAACAAGCTTTTGTTTCTGCTTGGTCTGCTCGGCATTATAACCCAGATTGTCACATAGAGATGGTATGCGATCAAGACACATTCGCCACTATGAAATCAGGCATCAGAGGACAATACAAATCGTTGTTTGACACGTTTCATGTTCAAGATTTTCGACCTGAGCAAAGCATGAGAGAACGTTCTCGCTGGATGAAGACTTCATTGAGAAAGTTGATTGAGGGCGATTATCTTTTTCTTGATTCAGACACTGTGGTATGCAGCAATTTATCACATATTGATGATTATAACTTTAGCATCGGAATGGCTCTGGATCAGAATTGCGAAATGAAGGATTTCTTATACCGCACAGGAGTAACAAACCGCACAAAAAGACTATTCAACGTAGACATTTCAGCAGAAACCAAATACTTTAATAGTGGAGTGGCTTATGTTAAAGACAATGCTCAAACACACATATTTTATAAAAAATGGCATCAGATGTGGATGTCCAAAAGGTATGAAAACGATGGAATAAAAGACCAAGCGTCACTTGCAGCCACAAACCTTCTACTTGGACATGTGATAACAGAGATGTCAGGCGATATGAATTGTCAAGTAATGGCTAGTATTCAATATCTCCATACTGCTCACATAATGCACTTCTTTAATACGTTTTTTACAGCTAAAGGGCCTTCACTGCATCCTTTTTATGGTAAAAATCTGTTCTTAGAAGTGAAAGAACAGGGAATAACAAAAGACATAGTACATAAAATACTGCAATGTAAGTCATTATTTATATCTCCCTCCGTGCCAGTTCCTTTTGAGGGAGCAAAGATTTGGGAATTATATAGTAAAAGAAATATTTTTAACACAAACGCTTGGATAACTCTACAATACATACATCAATCATATCCTTTGGTTTTCAAGTTTATTGAATACTTCATAACAACACTTATCCGTTTTAGGAGAAGATGCAAACGATATATTAGCAAATTGTAACAACAAACTAAACTATGAATATAGCTATTATTACTGCTGGAGGAAAAGGTTCCCGCATGGGGAACAAGATTCCCAAGCAATTTATCGACATTAATGGCAAGCCCATTATCGCTTACACTATCGATACGTTTGAACGCCACCAACTCATTGATGCTATTGTGGTGGTGTGCCTCAAGGAATGGATGGAAATCGCTAGAGTTGCCATGAAACGAAACTACATGAGCAAGGTAGTGCGTGTGGTGGAAGGCGGCGACGAGGGACAGCGATCCATTTACAACGGATTGCTTGCGGCCCGTGACTATGCGCGCGAGGCGGGATGTGACAACCCCACTGTGCTCGTGCATGATGCCGTGCGACCTATGGTTACTACCCAGCTGATCACCGATTGCATCAATGCCACCGCCACGCATGGCAATGCCATCGTCGTGGCTACGCCCACCGAGACTTTCATCATTGAGAACGAGGGGCAACGGCAGCTGCTTGACCGCGACAAAATGCACATCGTGCGCGCGCCACAGTGCTTCCATCTCAACGACATTCTGCAACTGCACGAGCGTGCCATCGCCGACGGCAAGACCGACTTCCGCGACTGTTGCTCGATGCTGTGCGACTATGATATCCCCTACCACATGGTAATCGGTCCCACCACCAATATCAAGATTACATTCCCTAGCGACGTGATCCTGTTCCGCTCGTTGCTCAACTACATCGAGATGCAACAGGTTTTTACCCCCCCCCTTTATGATTTAATCAATTAATTATCAGTTTATTACCGTTAACAACATTAATAACGACAGTAACGACACCTCTCGAAACTAATGTATCACAACAATATAGTACAGCATGACCTTGCGGTCATTGCCCGGGAACAGCTCGACTGGCAGCGCTTTCACGGAAAGACGGTGCTCATCACCGGGGCTTACTCCATGCTGGGCACTTATTTAGCTTTGTTCCTAATATACCTTAACCGTGAGCATGGCATCAAAGTGAGCCTCAAGCTGCTTGGACGCAACATGCAACGCATGCAACACTTGTTTGGCAAACTGCTTGATAGCGGTGAATTCTTGTGTCAAGATGTGACTGCGCCTATCAATACTGACGAAGCCGACTTCATTTTCCATTTTGCAGGAAATTGTAGCCCTCATTACATCAAGACCGACCCGGTGGGCATCATGAGGTGTAATCTCATGGGCACTTTCAGCGTGATGGAACTTGCCCGCCGCTGCAAGTCGGAGCGTGTCATTCTCGCCTCCACGCGCGAGGTTTATGGCGACATGAATGTCGTCACCGGCGACCACAACTGCGTGAGCGAGCACGAGATGGGGGTACTCGACCCCATGGACGACCGGTCCTGCTACCCCGAGGGCAAACGCGCCGAGGAAACCATTGCCCGCAGCTACTACTTGCAGCATGGCGTGTCATTTAACAGCGTGCGGCTAGCCCATGTCTTTGGCCCTGGCATGAAGACCGAGGGCGACGGACGCGTGATGAGCGACTTCATTGCCGACGCCATAGCCGGCCGCGACATCGTGCTCACAAGCGACGGCACTGCGGTGAGAGCATTCTGCTACATCTCCGACGCTATCAGCGGCATGATGCATGTGGCACTGAAAGGGTCACCAGGCGAGGCCTATAACCTCTCGAACGAATGTGAGCCTTCACCCATCGGCGACGTGGCACAGATCGTGTGTGAGACCAGCAGCCACGACATCAAGGTAGTGAAACATGCAGCCCCATCTAGCAACACTGGCTACTGCAATTACCAGCGCACCGCACTCAACAACGCTAAGATTCAGCAACTGGGCTTCACTCCCCGCGTTACCCTCACCGAAGGCATCGCCCGTACTTTACACTTTTTTGAGCAGTAGTAAGCACAGATTATTAGTGTACGGTAAAAGAAAAGAAAATTTTTTATCTTTGACATTCTGCTTCACTTAGAGTAACTATTCAGCAATGGAACTCCCCGCGCGGATCTCACTGAACTCACTGATTTTTTCATTGAAAATTATTGTTGTCCGGTAAAAAAAGAAAATATTTTTATTCTGATTTTTATGCTTCGCTTTGAAAATAGCTTGCTCTGCAAGCAAAATGGAATTACATCACAGATAGTGTCTTGACGACAGAGTCGTCACATTGCATCGTAACCGATGGCCGCAGGCCGTCGGAAAGGAATACGCCCCCCCCAAAAAAACGACCTCGAAGGGGTCGCACTGTGCGAATCTTGCACGTATCAAGGTTGCGGTCTTCAACCGCAGTATAGTGTATCGCGTTTACCCCGCCCTGCCTTCGCTTGCGCTCAGTTAGGACAGGGTTATGTGCAGAACTGCGTTCTGCGTGTCGGCTTCCAGCCTCTCATTACAAAATCATGTGAGATCTGCGCGGGGAATCTGCAAAAAAATCTATTGTAGTATAGTTACAACAGATTGCTCTGATTTAACTGAATAAGAAATTATTCTAATTATTTTAATTTCTTTCAGTTATTATTAAATCAGTGTTATCAGCGAGATCTGCGCGGGGATATTACCCAAAATACCATTGCTGAATAGTAACTCGCTTAGAAAACGGCTTGCTCCGCAAGCAAAATGGAAATACCTGATAGATAAAGTAATATTATTTACGGAGTCCACCATTTTCCAGGCGCTAGCCATAAAAAATTAAAATCATTTTCTTTATTTCATATAATCATGAATAAACGGCCTGTTACTCTTGAGGAGATGCACGAGTTGCAACTCGGCATGATGGACAGCATCCATGACTATTGCACGCGTCATGGGTTGCGTTACTCGCTGGGCGGAGGCACGCTGCTGGGTGCCATTCGCCACAAGGGATTTATCCCGTGGGACGACGACATCGACATCATGATGCCACGGCCCGACTACGACAAGTTTATTGCCGGCTTTGAGGGCAACTATGAGCACTATAAGCTGCAACACATGGGAAACACCAGAGGGTATCATCTGCTCTTTGCAAAGATTTTTGACGATCGCACAGTGCTCACTGAACCTGGTCTAAACAACGGTGTATATATTGATATCTTTGCGATAGACGGTTTACCCTCATGGGAACAACTGCCTGAGTACTATCAACTGTATAAAAAATACAAGTACGTGGTGAGGATGACTCGATACCCGTGGTCTAGTCTCAACTATAAAGAACAAGCCTACATCATCTTACACTTCTATCGATTTATTGTGCCCCGCTGCATACGATTGCGCCAACTTAACACATTGCTGCGCAGCCATGACTTTGACACCGCGCAGGTGGCAGGATGCATCACCGGCACTTATGGCGAAAAAGAGTTTATGGACGCCGATGTGTTCAGGGACTACATCGACGTGCAGTTTGAAAACCGCACCTATCGCGCCATAGCAGCCTACGATGCCTACCTCACCAAGCACTATGGTGACTACATGCAACTCCCGCCCGAGGACAAGCGCAATAGCCACCACGAGTTTGAATGCTGGTGGAAATAAGACGGTTACATCGGATAGACCTCGATGTGGCTGCTACCCGAATTACCATTCTTGATGATGCGTATCTGAGTGGTGATGCGCTCGCTCATCGTGTCGGTGTGCGATATCACGCCCACCTTCTTGCCTTGCGAGGTCTGCAACATTGCCAGCGAGTCGATCACGGTGGCAAGGGTGTCAGGGTCAAGCGTGCCAAATCCCTCGTCGATAAACAGGTTCTCAAACGAGATGTTGCGAGATGAGAGTGATGAAAGGCCCAGTGCAAGTCCCAGCGACACGATGAATGTCTCGCCGCCCGAGAGCGATGTGGTGTCGCGCACGTCGTCGGCACGGTCGTGGTCTATCACGCGTATTCCCAGTGAGTTCTTCACTTGCTGCAATTCATAGCGGTTGTTGAACTTGCGTATCTCGTCGTTGGCATGCTCGATGAGGAAACGCAGCGTGTAGCACTGTGCAATCTTGCGCAGAGTCTTGCCGTCGCCGCCTATCGCCTTGGTGATTTCGGTCCAGTCGCTCTTATCTTGTTCGGCGCGGCTCAGTTCGTCGGCCTTTGCACCCATCTGTGACACCGCGTTATCGTGGTTCGTGAGTTTTGCCTTGGCTGCGACAAGTTGTTGATGCTGGGAGTCGTCACAGAGCTTTACATGCTCAACCTCTAACTCGTCGATCGTCTTCGACGGTTTTTTCTCTTGATGCTTGGTCAGCACTTCCTCGGCTTGTTTTCTCAATGTTGTGGCCGAGTTGAGCTTTTGCTCCTTGTCTTTCTTGCTAGCACGCACAGCCTCCCAGTCGCAGGTGTCGGTGAGCATAGCATTCACGTCTTCCACCGAGAGCCGTGCGTTGCTCGACGAGTTGTATTTACCTATCCACTCGTTAAGTTCCTTGACCTTTTCCTCACGGGCGGCAGCATCCTCTTGCTGCTGGTGCTGCTTGGCTGCCAGATTTCCTTGCAGTTCGCCCAATCGGGTCTTCAACTGGGTGATTTCTTCGACCTTGGCATCCACGGCATTGTCGGCAGCAGCTTTGTCGTCCTGAAGGCGTCTCTCCTCGCTTTCGGGGCTTTTTCCTCCTAGTTCGGCTTCAAAACTGGCAACGAGTTTTTTCTCGTGTTCCAAAGCATCCTCACGCGCGTCGTTGGCCTGATTGAACACATTGGTCTTGCCAGCAAGCACCTCGTCAAGTTTGGGTTTGAGTGCATTGAATCCTGCCAGTGCGGTCTCGGCACTAGTCACCGCGCCCCTTGCCTTCTCCATGAGAGTGCTTGCAGTGGACTCATAGAGGTTTTTGTCGCGTGTAGCAGAATCTCTGCGGCCTTGCAGTGTTTCTATGTTCCGGCTCGCTTGGTTAAACTGGGCGAGCGCCGCTTCGCTTTCTTCCTTGGCGCTCTCGCATGCGGGTTTCAAAGATTGGAGCGACGTCTTGTCCTTAATCCACTCGGAGTGGCTGGCTGCCAGCACGTTCCACTTGTTGTCCATCGCCGCCAATTCGGTTGTTGCCTTGCCGATGCTATCGGCAAGCGCTGTCAACTCACCATCGTTCTGGTGCAACTTGCCCGAACATTCTTTCTCTTCCTGCTGCATCCGGGTCAGCTGGTCGTTCTTATTGTCAAGCATAGTCTTCAGTGCACTTGCAGCCTCCTCACATTGCTCTGCGCTGGCTACATAAGGATGATGCTTGCTGCCGCACAACGGGCAGGGTTGCTCGTCCCGGAGTTGCTGGCGATGCTTCGTCCATTGCTCGCTGGTGGTGAGGGTATAGACCCTCATCAAATCCTCAACATCTTTCTTCAGGCTATCCACGTCGAGATGTTTCAGCCTATCCTTCAATTCATTGTTTTCCTTGTTCAGCACGTCTTGGCGCGAGCGTTTTGAGGCCAACTCATTTGATATGTCGCCTATACGCTCGACCACCTCAATCGCCTCGGCGAGGTGGGCATAGTTTGTCGCAGCAAGGTCCTTGTCGGCCTGCAGTTTATCGGCATTGACGCCCTCAATTTTCTTCTTCTCGGCTTCAAGCAGGGCAAGCGCGTTTTCCTCGGCCTGCGCCAGTTTAGTCTTCTTGACGGAGATTTCGGCGGTGAGGTTTTCCAGCGCCGTCAGGGCTTTGTTCCTTTGCTCCTCGCCGGCACTGATGTTTTTCAGGTTCTCATCTACGGCCTTTTGCGCATCGTTCTTTTCTTTCTGTGCGATGCCGTAAGCTTTGATTTTGTCCTGCACATCTTGACGTGCAGGTTCCATGAGTGCACGTATCTCGCGTGCCTTCGCGATGTGAGGTGTCAGCCTATCCATCTCGGCCTTGACACCAGCAACCTTGTCCACAAGGTGTTTTCTCGCCTCATCTTGCTCATTGATACCCTTTTCCCTCTTTTCAATGTCTTGCGTCAGGTCCCTGATGGCCTTGTCGGCATCGGCGACGGCTTTTTCTAGGCGCACCGCTTCGCGCTGGATGTCAACGGCTGGCAAGATTGCATCGTGCAGCGACAGCCGCTCTACTGCCGTCTTGATGCTGTCAAGCCCTTCCTGGGCTTCCTTTTCTTCGCCGATGAGTTTCTCAACCTGACCCAGGAAGGCATTATTGTCGGTAAACCATTTCAAGTCTTCTTCGACCTTCTTCACCTGCTCGTTCCGTTGCTTTTCCAGCGCTTCGAGTCGGGCGATCTCCTCGTTGAGGGCTTCGAGATCACTTGCCTCGAGTACATTTTGCCTGAAAGCGTTCACGCTGGCATTGATGTTGTTATAGATATCGTCGGCAGCGTCTTTCCTCGCCTTGATTTCGGCAGCGATGCGGGTGTAGGTTTCCTCGCAGCCAATGAGTTTCTCAAGCAATTCGTAACGCTCGTTCTCCTTGGCAGTAAGGAAGTTGGCAAACGAGCCTTGCGCAATGAGCACGGTGCGCAGGAACTGCTCGTAGTCAAGGCCTATGATAGACGGGAGCTCGCTCCATTCACGCATCTCCTCCACGGGTTGGCCGTCCTTCGTTGAGAGAAGGAACAGATTGGTGATGGGCTCCGTGAATTTCTTGATGTTGATGTGCACATGCCACTCGGCACGGTAAACATTGCCGTTATTGGCAAGGAATGTGAGTTTGCTGTAACCGTCCTTCTTGCCTTGTGTCAATATGTTTCGTCCGTCGGTGGGAGCAATGCGGTTTTTCTCGTCACTGTCGGCCTGGCCATATATTTCTATGGTCTGGTTGCGGTCGCCTTTCTTGCGCGGGTAACGCGGCGCGCGGTTGTACAGGGCAAGGCAGATGGCATCGAGCAACGTCGATTTGCCGCTGCCCGTGGGCCCCACGATGCTGAAGATAGAGGTTTCGCCCAGGGCGCCTTCTTCAAAGTTTATCACCTCGCCGTCTTTATTGTCGAGCGATGCAAGATTAAGTATCTCGAGTTTGATGAGTTTCATAGTAGTGGAGATTAGTCGTTAATGCTGCTTAATAATTCCTTCAATAATGATTCCTGTCGCTCGTTCATCTCTCGCTTGTGCTCGGCCACAAATGTCTCTTTGAGCGTTTCAAGCGGGTCGCGGTCGATGATGTCGTCGATGCTGGTGATGTGGCGGTTGCCCACCACAGTGGTGAGGTCTATGTTGCCCACCACCTTCTGTATCTTGCACAGCACGGCGTTCTTGCGCCCCATCAGGTCTTCCAGGGCTTTGATCTCGTCGTTCTTCACCTTGTCGAGTTTCACCTTGAGCACCACATACTTGAAGTCATCGCCCAGCACTCCATCCACACGCTCGGCGAGCGACTCGTTGATGAGTTTTGCGAGTTTCTTGGGCGTGAGTTCCTCGTCGCCCTCGGGCAGCACGCACAACGCATGCTGCGGGGTGTATTCGAGGAAATCCACGTTGATGGTCTTGCCTCCGGGTGTCATCGTGACGAGGTCCACACCATGCACATAGTCTTTCTCGGCAAACGACATGGGCAGGATGCTGCCGGTGTAACGTGCCCATGTTGTGTCCCAGATGTGCTGGCGCTTGTGTATGTGGCCGCAGGTCAGATAGTCGGGGTGGTGGTCCCATCCCTCCATGTTCACCTCTTCCTGTCCGCCGATGACGATTTTCTCGCTTGCGTCGCTATGAGCGATGTCGGCCCCTTTGGCATACATGTGAGCCATCATCACCTGCTTGTGGCTGGGATATAGTTCACGCGCTCTCGCCATGAGTGAACGCATGAAGTCATTCACGCCCTCCGAGTAACTGCCGCCGCGCACCACATCGTTGCGCAGGTAAGGGACGGCAAGAACGACCACCTGGCAGCCGTCGGAACTCTGCATGGGAATGATGAGGTCGTCATAGTTCACGGTCCAGCACCCGCCGTCGTCGGTCACCACCCACTCGCGATGCACTGTGCCGCGTATTTCTACCTTGTGGCGTGACAGCAATGCGCGCGGAGCCTCAAGCCGATTGGCCGAGTCGTGGTTGCCAGCGGTGATCACCACCTGCATGGCAGGGCATGCCCGGGTGGCATCGGCAAGGAACTCATAGTAGGCCGATTGTGCCGCAGCACTCGGGTTGCCGTTGTCAAAGACATCGCCTGCCACAAGCAAGGCATCGGGTTGATGCTCCTCAATGCGCTGCAACAGCCATGATAAGAAATGCTTATGTTCGGCCAGACGATCGTTTCCGTGAAACAGATTGCCCAAGTGCCAGTCGCTAGTTGAAATGATCTTCATGTATTTCTATCTGTTTTTTTAGTTATGCTAATCAAGGATATAACTTCACTGCAAATTATTGTTGTCCGGTAAAAAAAGAAAATATTTTTATCATGATTTTTATGCTTCGCCTTGAAAATAGCTTGCTCTGCAAGCAAAATGGAATTACCTCATAGATAGAGTATTATCATTTTAAGGACAGAGTCCTCCATTTTAAGGGAGGTTCGCTGGTCGCGGCACAGGCTTTGCCCACTTACCGCTGCTCACTCCCTTGAGCATGGTTCTAAGCGTAAACCATATAAACTAAAAAAATCATTTTCTTTTTTTGTTCTATACCAAGCCCCGGTTATACCAAAGTGTTGTAACTGACAGTGTTAGGAGAAGTTAGTACAACTCTCGCAACTTTAACCGGACAGCAATAACTACAAATATACAATATTTTTGTGTGATTACAACTATCTGCGCAGGTAAATCACACTGCAAACCCCACATGCTGGCGATGTACCGCCTGCCGCGAGTCGATCAGCTCGCTGTCGCACATCGATTCAATGTCCTTGAGTCCGGCAAACTCACCGGTGAGCACATAGTCGATAGCGCGCTTGCGGGCGATGTTCTCAATCTGACCGCCCGAGAAGTCATACTTCGACGCGAGCTCATAGGCATCGCTGTCGCTGATGTTCTTGAGCATCGAGCTCCATATCTTGGCCTTCACGTCGGTCTCGGGCTTATTGAACTCCACCTTGAACAAGAAGCGGCGCTCAAATGCCGAGTCCATGTTGGCAGTGAGGTTAGTTGTGGCAATCAAGATGCCGTCGAGTGTCTCAAGCTCCTGCAAGATGATGTTCTGCATAGCATTGTTCATCTTATCGACCGATTGAGAGGCATTGGCCGAACGCTTGTTGATGATGGCATCGGCCTCGTTGAAGAAGAGGATGGGCATCACCGGCGCCGTCTTGCACAGATTGCGGTAAGAGGCAAACACCTCCTTGATGTTCTTCTCGCTCTCGCCCACAAACTTATCGCGCAATCCGGCGATCTCCACCTGCATCACGTCACGTCCAGTGGCGCGAGCAAGCTGCAACACAGTCTCGGTCTTGCCTGTGCCTGGGCCACCGTAGAACAAGCATGCCACCCCCTTGCGCATGCCTTGCTCCTGCAGGCGTTTCTGGATGGCGGGGAGGTTGTCCTCGCTCAACATACTCATGATGCGCTCCACCTGCTTCTGCTCGCTGGCGTTGTAGTACAGCGTCTTGGGCGTGATGCTCGTGTGGCTGGCGAGGAGACGGTTGTTGCTGCTGCCCATGGGCACCATCGAGCGGCTGGGAGTGGTCGATGAGAGGAACTCGCTCTTGGCCTTGCTGGTGATCCTGAACTTGGAGTTGTTGACCACGCCGTCCTCACACGCCCACTCGAGATAGCCGTCACGCATGAGCACATGCTCGCCATGCGTGAGATCATATCTCATGCCGTCGCACTCATAGTCGTCGGGGAAAATGGAGAGAGAGTTCATCGACACGCCTTCCTGGTCGTTGCCAGCCCACTGGAGATGGTCAAAGATAATGGCAAGCATGAGCGAGAGCACATGGATGTCGCGGTAACGCAGCAGACGCTTGCACACGGGCAGATTGGGGTTGGCCTTGCACATCATCACCAGCCACTCCTCGGTGTCGGCAAAGGCAACGTTGCGGTCATGCAGGTCACGGGAGAGCCTACCCTCAATGCGGTCCATAAACTGCTGCTCCGACAGGTCCTCAATCTTCTCGGGGACAAACACTTTGTTCTTGCGCAGTGCACTCACCACACCTTGGGCAAGGTCAAATCCCTCGTAGGTAACGCCACACTCTTGAGAGCCACGACGCACAACCCAACGCTTAGCCACCAGGTCGTCGAGGTCGTCAGTGTAAGTCATCATCGACATGCGAGAGCAGTCGAGGAAACGGCCAAACTTGCGCCAAGACAGAGGCTCGGCTCTCTCGACAAGGATGGCGAGAAACACAACCTGAATCTTGTTCAACTTGAGGCGACGAGTGAGATACTTGAGCGGCTTCTCGTTCTCCTTCCAGAATACCTCGCTCAATTGAGAGTCGCAAGCGTTCTCGAGCACCCAGTCAAGGGCTGTGATAATGGTCCACTTGGTGGGCATGGACTTGGTGATCTCTACGGGATCTTCTACGCAACTTTGACCGCTAGTCATTGATTTTCTCTTGGGGGTGATGTGTTTTTTGCTCATAATATCTATTGTCTTTTAATGTTTTACTCTTGTTTTCGTGTGCAAAGGTATATTATAAAAATGAGTTGGAGAAAACAACTATACGTATAAAAAAATATATCACGCAGCACATGTCAAGTTGTGCTGTCCGACCACGCGAAGCAACTCCTCGGGAACGATGATGTTCTGCGCATCGATGCCCACCTTATAGTATGCGCCACACTTGCCGTTCACCTTTACCAGTTCGCACAACTCGGCCACGTGCTGCGGCAATTCAGCCTTAAGCATCGCATTGCAGTTACACTTGCCCTGGCTCAAGTTGTGTCCATCGCCCTTCTGCAGTTGGGCGAACCACTTCTCAAAACGCATGCCGGCATAGGGGAACATGAAGTTATACACCCCCTTGAACCAAGCCGCCGCAGGAGCCTCGACACCCTTGAGCATCTCGCCGCGGTAGAGACGCTGCCCCGCCTTGTGGCGCAACAACGTGCACACGAAGATCATCGTGGCATGGGTGCTGCGCAAGTATATCGACGTCGTTCTGCCACCTACCGTCAGTTCTACGCCATACTTCATCTTCGTCCCGCGCGCGCACTTCGACGGCACTGGCACCTTCTTGATTTCAAGGGTGATACTGCGGCATGAGGCACGCTTGTCGTCGGCAGTGTCCACCCCCATGCACTGCTGCAAGCGAGCCAGCGCCATGAGGCATTTCTCGTTGCCGATGTGCTCCTTGAGCAGAGCAAAATCGGCTGCTATTTCCTGTGTTCCGTAAAACTCCGTGATAAAACCCTTATTTGTGTAGATGTCTAACATGATCTATTAGTTTTTTTAATTATTATCCTAGCTATAAAGTCTGAAAGTCAGCAAGATAAAGCCTCAGGAGCCATCAGTAGAATCTGCTCAAAAAACTCCGTAAGGAACAACACTGCCCTGGATGAGAGGGCAAGCACAACGATAAAAAAAAAAACGGTTCAGGTAAAAACCATTACCTAGTCCAATTCATAATTATATATGGGGGGGAATTCAAGAAATTTTGTTTTTCATAGTACAAAAGTACAAAAAAAACATGAAATAACCAAGTTTTTCAGGCACAAAATTCAATCACATGTGTATTTTTAACACATGTTTACACACCCGCCTTGAAATGGGGGCTATACAGCAATGTTTTTTGCAGAGTCCACCCCGCGCGGATCTCAATGATCTCACGGATTTTTTCGCTTCTTGGCAACAGTCGTCACATTGCATCGTAACCGATGGTCGTCAGAACAAAGGGGCATATAGCAACCAGCCTCGAAGGGGTCGCGACAGGATAAGAAAAATCAAAAAAATACAAAAATTCTTGCTCAAACCAAAAATAGTGTATAACTTTGCAGCGATGAAAAATTTTAACGCCACATATTGTTGTTGTTGCACCACTGATATTCACTGGTGTGATTCTATTGTGCGATAAAACAACTCATCATTAGTAAAGTTAGTTTTTTGAATAAATATACACAATGTCTGCCAGTGATTTTCAGCGGCGGACATTGTTGTTATGTTGAAAAGTTTTTTCACCATGTTCGCTCTTGCAAAGTCACTGGCGCAAAAACAAAATTTATTATGATTTACAAAAGTATGGCTGACCTTATCGGTCGCACCCCTTTAGTTGAGATTACAGGAATCGACGGCATGCAGGCACGTCTGGTAGTAAAGGTAGAGGCATTCAATCCTGGCGGCAGCGTCAAGGACCGCGTGGCATTGTCGATGATCGAAGATGCCGAGTCGCGCGGCGTGCTCACCCCCGGCGCCACCATCATTGAACCCACAAGCGGCAACACCGGCGTGGGACTGGCATGGATAGGCGCTGTGAAGGGCTACAAGGTGATCCTCACCATGCCCGACACCATGAGCGTGGAGCGTCGCAATTTGCTCAAGGCCTATGGCGCGCAGCTCGAACTCACTCCTGGCGCACAAGGCATGAAGGGTGCTATTGCACGTGCCGAGGAGTTGCGCGACAGCATCGAGGGTGCTGTCATCCTGGGGCAGTTTGTCAATCCCGCCAATCCCGCCGCGCATGAGCGTACCACTGCCCAAGAAATATGGAACGAGACCGAAGGTCAGGTGGACATCTTCGTGTCGGCAGCAGGCACAGGCGGCACAGTGACTGGCACAGGACGTGCCCTCAAGCAGCACAACCCCGCCGTCAAGGTAGTGGCTGTAGAGCCCGCATCGTCACCCGTGTTGAGTGGCGGCAAGCCTGGCCCCCACAAGATCCAAGGCATCGGCGCGGGATTCGTCCCCGCAGTCTATGACGCGGCGGTGATCGACGAGGTCATGACCGTGGAGAACGAAGCAGCATTTGACGCGGCCCGCACACTCTCACGCCAGCACGGCTTGCTCGTGGGCATCTCAAGCGGTGCCGCATTCAGCGCAGCCCTTGAACTCGCACGCCGCAACGAGAACCGTGGCAAGACCATCGTAGCCATCCTCCCCGACACCGGCGAACGTTACCTGAGCGTATTTTAATATTTAAGAACGCTACGCGAGGCGTCCCTTAAAAGCGTCCTAAACAAAAAAACAATGATAACATCTGTTCCGCAACATAAAGAGTTGAAGAAATTGATTGAGACGGTGCGCTCGATCGTGTTTCCCGAGTTTTTCCCGAGAACTGAACCGCTGGAACTGCAATTGCAGACGGTACTCACCTACCAGTTGTCAACAGTGCTCGACGACAATGCACACGCAAGGAAAATCGCCAGCGATTTTCTCGACGCGATGCCCGAGATCTCTCGCCTGCTGCACACCGACGTTGATGCTGTGCTGGCCAATGACCCAGCGGTGGAAAGCCGTGCTGAGGTGGTGTACTGCTACCCGCTGGCATGGGTGATGCTTCACTACCGCGTGGCACACCAGCTGCTGCTCATGGGGGTGCCACTGCTGCCGCGCATGCTCACCGAGATGGCGCATAGCGACACGGGGATTGACATACATCCCGCCGCAACCATAGGCGACCACTTCTGCATCGACCACGGCACAGGTGTTGTCATCGGAGCGACATCGATAATCGGCAGCAACGTCATCATTTACCAGGGCGTGACACTGGGTGCAAAGAATTTCCAACGCGACAGCGACGGCCGCCCCGTGGACGCTCCGCGACACCCCATTATCGAGGACAACGTCACCATCTACTCCAACACCTCGGTGCTGGGACGCATCACGATAGGGCATGACACCGTGGTGGGCGGCAACATCTGGCTCACTCACGACGTGCCGCCGCACTCACGCATTGTGCAGGGCAACGTGTAATCACACGAGAGGTATGGCCTCTCTTTGCCTTATGCTTTGTGCGAGAGAAAGATTTTCATATATTGCTGTCCGGTTAAAGTTGCGAGAGTCGTACTAACTTCTCCAAACACTGTCAGTTACGACACTTTGGTATAACCGGGGCTTGGTATAGAACAAAAAAAAGAAAATGAATTTTTTAGTTTATATGGCTCACGCCAAGAACCATGCTCAAGGGAGTGAGCAGCGGTAAGTGGGCAAAGCCCGTGCCGCAACCAGCGAACCTCCCTTAAAATGGAGGACTCTGTCCTCAAAATGATAATACACTATTTATGAGGTAATTCCATTTTGCTTGCAGAGCAAGCTATTTTCTAAGCGAAGCATAAAAATCATAATAAAAATATTTTCTTTTTTTACCGGACAACAATAATTTTCATAAGGTCTGGGCGGGGACTCTGCAAAATTCTATTGCTGAATAGTTACACAGCATGCGACAACAATAAAATCGCTTAACTTGGACATCGAGCCCAGGTTAAGCGATTTTTTTGTGTGCGGCTTGTCTATTATTCAGCCACTATCTTGCAAATCTCGACAATAGTCTTCATTGCTTTTTCCATCGAGGGAATGGGAACGTACTCATAACGTCCGTGCATGTTCATGCCGCCAGCGAAGATGTTGGGGCAAGGCAGACCCTTGAACGACAGCTGCGCGCCATCAGTGCCACCGCGTATGGGCTGCACCTTGACGGGAACGCCAGCGTTCTCCATAGCCTTCTTCGCCACGTCGATGATGTGCATCACGGGCTCAATCTGCTCGCGCATGTTGTAGTACTGGTCCTTGATTTCAGCCTTGGCGCAGCCAGGGAACTCGCAGTTCACCTTGTGGCACAGGTGCTCAATCTCGCGCTTGCGGCTCTCGAAGCGTGCACGGTCATGGTCGCGCAGGATGTAGGTGAGCGTGGTCTTCTCTACGCTACCTTCCATAGCGATGAGATGATAGAATCCCTCGTAGCCCTCGGTGTGCTCGGGAGTTTCCCAGCGTGGAAGCATGATGGCAAACTGGTTGGCCACACGCATTGAGTTGAGCATCTTATGTTTAGCAGCACCGGGGTGCACGTTGAGGCCGGTAAATGTAATCTTGGCGCTGGCAGCGTTGAAGTTCTCATACTCAAGCTCGCCCACAGCACCGCCGTCCATGGTGTAGGCCCAGTCGGCAGCAAACTTCTCAACGTCAAACTTGTGTGCGCCCATGCCGATTTCCTCGTCGGGGTTGAAGCCTATGCGTATGTCGCCGTGCTTCACCTCGGGGTGCTCCTGGAAGTACTCAACGGCAGCAAGAATCTCGGCGATGCCGGCCTTGTCGTCGGCTCCGAGCAGGGTTGTGCCGTCGGTGACGATGAGCTGCTGGCCCACGTAGTCGTTGAGTTCGGGGAACTGCTCGGGATCAAGCACGATGTTCTGCTCCTGGTTGAGCACGATCTTGCCGCCCTGGTAGTCAACGATGCGAGGCTTCACGTCGTGTCCGCTCATGTCGGGGGCAGTGTCCATGTGAGCGATGAAGCCCACTGTGGGCACCTTCTTGTCGGTGTTGCTGGGCAGCGTGGCAAAGAGGTAGCCGTTCTCGTCGAGCGAGATATCGCTCAAGCCCATATCGTGGAGTTCCTTCTCAAGGGCGCGGGCAAACACCATCTGGCCCGGAGTCGAAGGAGTGAGATTAGTGAGTTCGTCACTCTGGGTGTCAAACTTCACATACTGCAAGAATCTTTCGGTCAGTTTCATAATCCTTATATTAGTTTTTAAAATTATTTCAACATGCAAAGGTACTATTTTTTAACGAAAACTTAAACGCAAACGCAAAGTTTTTCTTCCTGCCGCCATAAGTTTAGATTTGCATTAATGAGCGTTGCCGGCTCGTCGCGCAGGAATTTGCTGGCTGGCGATACAATAAAAGCCGGGCTGATGCGTTATATATAGTAAAATATAAGGTCGGTTCTGCTAATTATGAGAACTATTGATTTGCTCAATCGTCTCGGCTTGATAGAACCTGCCGTAATGTGCATGTTTATGAACAGGATTTTCAACTATATTATCATATCACTGCTGGCGGCTGTGGCGCTGTCGGTGACCAGTTGCAAGAGCGCTAAAATGCGTGATGCCGACGAGGCATATGACCGCGGCGAGTATGACGCGGCAGCAACTATCTACCGCAAGGTTTACAACAAACTCACTGCCCGCGAGGACCGCTGGATGCGTGGCGAGGTGGCCTTCCAACTGGGCGAATGCTACCGTCACCTCAACCAGGCATCGCGTGCCTCGGCTGCCTATCAGAATGCCTTGCGATATGAATATGAAGATTCTATGGCCATCTTCTACCTCGCCGAGGCTTTGCACCACGAGGGAAAGTACAAGGAGGCCATCGAGCAATACAACAAGTTCCTGGAACTCGTGCCCGGCGACTGGAAGTCGCAACAGGGCATCAGAGGATGCGAACTTGCCCCCAAGTGGAAGCAAGAGGGATCGCGCTACATCGTGAAGAACGCCAAGATGTTCAACTCTCGCCGAGCCGACTTTGCCCCGATGTTCCTCGACGGAAATGCCGACCAGCTTTATTTCACATCGTCAACCGAGAAAGCCATGGGCGACACTAAAAGCGAAATCACCGGCACCAAGAAGAGCGACATCTTCTTCTCCAAGAAGGACGAGAAAGGCAAGTGGTCGCGCCCCGAGGCTGTGGAGGGAGAACTCAACACGACCGACGACGAGGGCATCACCTCGTTCAGCCCCGACGGCACCACGATGTACCTGGCCAAGGCCGTGCGCAAGAACTCTCCCAGCAGCATCGACATCTACACCTCGCAGCGCAGCGAGGCCAAGTGGAGCGCGGCACAGAAGGTGGAAATCACCGCCGACACATTGAGCGCCTATTGCGACCCGGCCGTGAGCGCCGACGGCGCATGGCTCTACTTCTCGAGCGACATGCCTGGCGGACAAGGCGGCAAGGACTTGTGGCGCATCAACCTCAAGGACAAGCACGGCACGCTGGAGAACCTGGGCGAACAAATCAACACCCCGGGCGACGAGCGTTTCCCCTACTGCCGCGACGACAGCACATTCTACTTTGCAAGCGACGGTCACCCTGGCATGGGCGGACTGGACATCTTCTGCGCCAAATTACAGCCCTCGGGAAAATGGTTCATCGAGAACATGGGTTCGCCCGTGAACTCGGCCTACGACGACTTCGGCATCACCTATGCCAAGAACCAGACCGAAGCAGGGTTCTTCTCAAGCAACCGCAACGACGGACGCGGCTACGACCACATCTACAGTTTCGAGAAACCCGACCTCAAGATATGGATCAGCGGTTATGTGCTGGACAAGGACGACGAGCCAGTGCCTAATGCCGTGATACGCATCGTGGGCAATGACGGCAGCAACCAGAAGGCAGCAGGCAAGCCCGACGGATCGTTCCGCTTCGACCTGCAGCGCGGTGTGGACTATGTGATGCTCGCCGGCGCTAAGGGCTATCTCAACGGCAAGCAGCAGTTCACAAGCGACCCCGACGAGGCCGATGCCGAGTATAACGTTGATTTCATTCTAGCAGCAACAACCAAGCCGCAGGTAATTGAGCACATCTTCTATGACTACAACAAGGCAACCTTGCGTCCCGAGAGCCAGGAAGCGCTCAACGAAATGGTGCAGGTGATGAAGGACAACCCCGACATCGTGATCGAGATGGCAGCACACACCGACCGCGTGGGCAGCGAACGCTTCAACCAGGACTTGAGCGACCGCCGCGCCAAGAGCGTAGTGGACTACTTGGTAGAGCACGGCATCGACAATTCACGCCTCAAACCCAAAGGCTACGGCAAGACCGTGCCCAAGAAGGTGACCAAGCGCATCAACAGCCAGTACCCGCAGTTTGAAGAAGGCGTGGAACTCAACGAGGAATTCATCAAGGGGCTCTCACCCGAGGACCAACAGGCAGCCGACCAAATCAACCGCCGCACCGAGTTCCAAGTCATCTCCACAAACTTCGACCGCTATTAACATCGTCGTGCTTTTATCACACATGTAACACAACCGCGAATCATGAAAAAGAAAACTAAACAACATCATTATAATGCGCTATCTAGGTAGTAAAGGCCTGATGCTTGACAACATTCAGGAGGTAATCAATGAGTGTACTCAAAACGTCCGTATAATCACGGATATATTTGCTGGTACTGGTACTGTGTCTCGGTTCTTTAAGGAACACGGTTATTCAGTACTATCAAATGATATTTTATATCTTTCCTATGTTATTAACAAAGGGGTTCTTGAGATGAATGCACCAATCTCTCACAATTTGCATGATATCATTGGTCACTTGAACCATCTATCAATAGATAATTGCCCCTGGTTTGACATTGAAAGCGCTTTTATCTATCAGAATTATTCCCCGCATGACGATTGCAAGAGAATGTACTTTCAATGCGACAACGCATTGAAGATTGATTTAGTTCGTCAAGAAATTGATAGATTGCGAAATGAGATTTCTGATTCCGAGTACTACTACTTATTGTCCCTTCTTCTAAATGCTGTACCCTATGTTTCTAACATAACAGGCACTTATGGAGCTTACCTAAAGTATTGGGACAAAAGAACATTCAACAAATTGGTTTTAAAAGAGGTTGATATTATTCCAAGTGATGTTGACTGCCACTGCTATAATCAAAATGCAAGTGAATTTGCACATCAAATAGAATGTGATTTGGTATATCTTGATCCTCCATATAACGGTAGGCAATATATGCCAAATTATCATATACTCGAAACGATAGCAAGGTATGATAACCCACCAATTAAGGGTGTAACAGGTGTTAGAATCGATCCTGATAAAATGTCTGATTTCTGCAAGAAAAGTCGTGCAGAAGTTGCATTTAGAGAATTGTTAAGCTCTTTGAAATGCAGATACCTTCTTTTGTCCTACAACAACGAAGGACTATTGAGTACAGATTTGATGTCTCAAATTGTTAAAGACTCGGGTAATGCAGCCAGTTTCAGGCTTTTTGAATACAATTATAGACGTTATAAGAATAAAATACCTAATAACACAGAAGGCTTAAAGGAACAACTTTATTTTATAGAAAAGTAACATGATAAAATCTCCACTAAATTACATCGGAGGTAAATATAAATTGTTGCCTCAAATCCTTCCACTGTTTCCTGAGCACATCAACACTTTTGTTGATTTGTTTGCAGGGGGACTTGACGTTTCTATAAATGTAAATGCAGAACATGTAATATGCAATGACATAAATTATTATGTAATAGGGCTGTTTGAGTATTTTCAACACTACACGATTGAAGAGCTGATAAAGAATATTCATGGAGTAATCAATGAATATGGATTAACAAAGCAAAACAGAGAAGGATTCAATGCTCTGCGTGAAGAGTTTAATAGAACTCGTTCTTCACTTCATTTGTTTTTGCTCGTTTGCTACGGCTTTAATCACCAATTTAGGTTTAACAGCAGTGGAGAGTTTAACAATCCATTTGGCATAAACAGAAGCTCATATAATGCAAATACCGAAAGGAATCTCAGGCAACTACATGAGGCTATTCAGGGCTTTGAGTATCATATTAGCAATTTCAGACAATTTGATTTAGGATTCATGGTTCCTGGTGATTTCCTTTATGCAGATCCTCCTTATTTAATCTCTTGTGGCTCATACAATGATGGCAAAAGAGGCTTCGAGGGATGGAGTCCAAATGATGATTTAGCGTTGTTTGAAAAACTGGACAAACTAAATCAACGGGGAATCAGTTTTGCCTTGTCCAATGTAACCAGACATAAAGGTAAGGCAAACGAACCTCTTATTGCATGGGCTAACAACTACAATATTCATTATCTAAACGCAGATTATTCGAATTCAAACTATCAAGCAACAGAAAGTAAGACAATTGAAGTTTTGATAACAAATTATTAAAATATGGCAAATAGAACCTTTGGTTGGATTCAAAATCCTTCTTCCACTGACACATTAAGGGACATCCTTGGACTATTTGTTCCAGGATCCGAATTTCATACCTATATGGTAAACGAAAGATTGCCATTATTGGCAAGTGCTGGACTGTTCAAGACTCCAAGTCTTTACATGGAGTTCCAGAAAATCTTGAGAACAAACAAGCCTATTGCATTTGACATCCTAAAGGGACAAGGTGCAGGTAGAGAGAGACGCGCAAAAGCGAAATGTTCTGGTCTCGCTCAGGCTGCAATAACAGGTCAACAATTTAAGGAGTATATTGTTGATGGCAGAAAAATTCGTATTAAGAAGCCATATACTGATGATTGGTCAGCAGATGGTTTCCTTAGGTGGGCTGTCTCGTTGGGGTTTCTTGATTACAATTATGCTGATGACACATGTAGAATAACGGAATCTGGAGTTGCTCTTGTAATGGCCAAGACAACAAAAGATAAAAACTCAATTCTTGGTCAAGCATATTTATCTTATCCTCCTGTTTGCCGTGTATTAGGGCTCTTGGCATCAAAAGGTCACATGACAAAATTCGAGATTGGCTCTCAACTTGGTTTTACTGACGAAGCAGGATTCACTTCATTTCCTCAGAACATTTGGGTTCAAGCATATGAAGAATCTACAGATGATAATGAGAAGAAAACATTACGCTCAGACACAGAGGGTTCGTCTGATAAATACGCACGTATGATTTGTGGTTGGTTAGAAGCTATAGGTTGGGTCAACAAGAGACCTAAGACTGTAAGAGAAACCTTTGGCTCTAAAACTTACACATGCGTTATTGCCTCTGCTTTTGATATAACAAGTACTGGTATAATCAACTATAACAAAGCCTTAGGCAAATCAAACAGCCCCAGAGTTCCCAAATTCGTATATAGAGAAATGCTTGCAAGCAAAGCTTCAGACGCTAACTATTTAAGAATGCGTCGTTCTCTTATCTTAGCGTATCTTAGCAACCATACACCAAGAAGTGTCGATGAGATTAGGGCTTTCCTTGTGTCAAAAAATATTGAAGAAAAGTGGACAACTATCAAGGATGATATGTCAGGATTAATCAATATTGGTATGGATATAGAGCATGATGGCAAGTGCTATAAACTCAATGACAAAATTGAGAAGTTGATTCCATATCAAGAAAAGATTGCCAAAGATATTACTGATGCTGTTATTGCTAAGGACAGAGCACGACTAAGATTACAACATATTGACCATAAATATCTTACACTTATAGACTATGCTTTCTCTGGCAAAAATAAATGCACAGACTTTGAGGTCTATACAATAGACTTGCTTGTAAATGAATTAGCATTTAATGGTATTCACCTTGGAGGAACCAGAAAACCTGATGGTATATTTTATCATGGCAACAACGGAGTTATTATTGACAATAAAGCCTACTCAAAAGGCTTTACAATCACAAGAGGCATGGCAGATGAAATGACAAGATATGTTCAAGAAAACAACGATAGAAACCCAGAACGTAATCCAAACCAATGGTGGCTTAACTTTGGCGACGATGTTAATCATTTCAATTTCGTTTTCATTTCTTCTCTTTTCAAAGGAGAAATTAAGCACATGCTGAATAACATAAAGCAAAGTACTGGTATTGATGGTTGTGTGCTTACAGCTGAAAATCTACTGTATTATGCAGATGCCATAAAGGGCGGCGATATGCAAAAATCCGTATTTATGAGCCAGCTTGGAGCTGGACAAGAAATTGTATGCCCCAACTATCGACTATAATCCCTGATGAACAAGTTTAGTCTTATACAAGGTGATTGTATGACCGAAATACCTCGGATCGTAGGTCCTGTTGATATGATTTTTGCGGATCCTCCATATTTCCTCTCAACAGGAAATGGAACCGTAAAAATCGGCAACCGGTATCACAGTTTTGACAAAGGGGATTGGGATCGAGTGCGATCAAAAGAAGAAATCTATGAGTTCAACTATAAATGGCTCTCTCTTTGTCGAGAGAAGCTTAAAGACTCTGGAACAATCTGGGTATGTGGAACATACCATAATATATACGAAGTCGCCAACTGTATGAAGGATTTAGGCTATAAGATTCTAAACATGATAGTTTGGCAAAAGACTGATCCTCCCAAAACACTAACCAACCAAAGATTCAATTTCTCTGCCGAGTATATAATTTGGGCAAGGAAATGTGAAAATGTCAGTCATTACTTCAACTATGAATTGATGGAGGCAATGAATAATGGTGTTCACATGCCTGACGTGTGGAAATTGCCTGCTCCTGGCACTTGGGAAAAGACTTGCGGTAAGCACCCTACTCAAAAGCCACTCCGTCTATTATACAGAATAATTCTGTCTTCAACACGTAAAGGGGAAACTATTCTTGACCCATTTGCAGGAAGCTGCACAACAGGCATTGCAGCAAATCTCCTAAACCGTAATTTTATTGGCATAGAACAAGATGAGAAATTTATTGCTCTTGCAAATAAACGAAGAATAGAATTAGAGAACGAAGATAGGGCAAACCAGCTATACGAACGAATGTCTGAGAATCCCGAAGAAGTACAGGTTCTTGTAAATCATGTCAGGTCAACCCTCCAACCTATAATGAAAGAAAAGGGAATAACCTATATGCGTGCAGGTGAGTCTAAGGGCTCTATACTCGTAACACCAGGCTTTGAAAGAATGGGATATGTTCTGCTTCACACTAATGGAGAAAACTGCCATCTTCCTTAATTCCGCAGCACTTTTGTTAACAATTTTTATAATATCCTGAGCAACAAAAAGTTGCCCAGGATTTGGTCATGTCGGTGATTTCACTTAATTTAGTGCGGCAAATAAAACCAAACGAACCACCAACACGACATCG
>NZ_JAZLLZ010000009.1:0-22382 GCF_045598405.1 Sodaliphilus sp. | reverse complement strand
GGCTACTTCGGTCATGTTAGGGAATGGCATAGTAATTTTTGCTTACAAAAATTGGTTTATTGTGGCTAAAGCCACGGTTTAGTGCACTTCGTGCGGTTTAGGGAGTTTAGCGGTAAACGGCGAAGCAATAAACCAGCGACAGAGTCGCCTAAACCCTTAACCAGCGGCAAAGCCGCTATTATTCATCATCCTCCATGTCCATAAGATTTCGGTGGGCGTTCTCCACTGCGAGAGGCGATCCTACTTGTGCGAGAAGCATCTCCTGTGAGAGCAGTTTGACCTTTGACGCTGCCTTGCCCTTGTGGTATCGTTTAGATACTTCGGTTTCTCGTTGGGAAATATCCCAACGCAGAACCTCGGCAGGCACGTCAAGCACTGTCGCCATGTCCGAAATCTTCAGATAGATAGAAGCGAACTTCTCTATCTGTTCTAGTTGTTCTTCTGTATAGTTCATTGTTGCAGTCGTTGTTCAAAAAGTTCATTCAATGGTACACTGTGATTGCGTATAAGGTCATTGACCTGAGCGAACAGAGTGTTGAAGATATCCGGGTCGGTTGAAACGAATGCAGATTCGTGGCGATTGCCTCGCGTGAGATTCTGCGAGGTGACTACCGACACCACTTCCCCACCCTCTGACTTCACGAGGAGAATCTTCGAGTGGTTGTCAGCAAGGAATGTCCGCTCAATGACCTGGTTGATGAATACCCAAAGTTTGAGCGTCTTGTTCGTCGCCTTGTGATCAAGCACAAGGTTGAAGCGAGAAACATTTCCCGAGCGCTCTATGAAATAGAGACGGCGAAGGAACTCCTCGGAGATTGAGAACGAAGTTTGCCATACCTCTGCCTTGCCGACCTGTGCAAGAATCCATTCAAGTACGTCAGCCACCTGCAGTACGTTCGTCAAGTAAGCTTGAAACGGAGCGACATCGAGCGGACGCAGGATGTCGCCGATAGACTTATTCCTCTGCATAATTGAAACTTTCTTCGAAAGTGGTTATAGGTTATTGGTTATAGTTTATTGGGCAGCAATAAACACTCCACAATAACCAATAAACACGACTAGTTTGCGACAGCAAAATTGTCGTATTTCTCCCAATTTGCGTGATACTTTTTGTCAAGCGCTATGAGTTCTTTGAGGAACGGATAGCGGTCGGAGTCGGGACAAACCTCCTTGGATCTGCCGAGTCCCGAAAGGTGACGAAGTTCCAAGTGGAGTTCACGCATTTGCTGCAGTATGTCCAGGTTCTCCACATAGAGAGCCTGAATCTCGTCGGGCAGGCTGTCGTGGTCGTCACGCTTGCCCGGCTTCCATGGCTTCTGCTGAGGTTCGCTTTCCGTCGGTTCTTCGGGATCCGCAGGAATAGCGTCAAGGTTGCGGTTTGCCGCTATCTTGTCCACCTCGGCAGCCATCTCCTCAACCTGCTCATGCGTGAGCTGTGCGAGACGGAAGTTGTAGAACTTCTGTAACTGATACGCAATAAACTCACGCGTCTTCTTCAGAGACAGCGTAGCAATGTTGTTGCGGTACATGAGCGTATTGCGAGAAAGCTGCATCAGATAGAGAGCGCCAAGCATATAGTCACGCTTCTCATCGGGCAGGTCGAGCCACTGTTGTATTTTGTCTGTAAACTGTTGGTCCATATTAGTTGAGAGTTTAGAGATGAGAGTTTAGAGTTTTTACTCTTTACTTTTTACTGCGGCAAAGCCGCTACATCTTGTTGTTAATGCCAGTGAGGTAAACCACATTTTTGTCGTACTCACGCAGCAAGTTGTCCATTGACGCGAGAGTGGAGCCAGTGGTGACGAAGTCATCGAACACGATTAGGTTCTGCTCCTTGGGCAGGACATTCAGCGTAAAAACGGCTCCCACGCGGTGTTTGCTGTGGCAGAGCGCCACATCCTCATAGAACGGAATGCCAAGCAGTTCGGCAATCCGTTCGCTAATCATCGAAGCGAAATTCTTCACCTTGTGACGGCGTTTGGGCGTAGTCACGATCGCCCAGTCACCTGCGGCAAGGTTGCCGCCGAGAATTTCGGTTGCCAGCGGAGCGATATTCTCCGCAAAGAAGTCCACCATAGCCTCATCGCCCTTGATGTCGGTGAGCGTTCGTCCGTAGAGAGACTTCTCCCATAAAGAAATGAAGAACACCCCTCCGCGACGAGTGAGACGCACCTTGCGAGTAAAGTCGCATCGTGCCTCGCCGACTTGGTTGTCCTTCCATTTCTTGTGCTTCTGCTCGGCAAAAAGGTCTTTTTGCACGGCAGCCTTAGCGGTAGAGAGGACTTCGGGAGCCACAGCGATAGCAGGCACTTCAATCTCAGAGAGAATGTCGGCCAAATTCACGCTATTGCACCCGTTGTCCATTGCCATAACAGAACGGTTAAGTTCCGTGACGGTTGATAGTACCTTCCTCTGTCACGATCTCGCCAAGGTAGAACGGAGCAGGCACTTCATCGGTAGCCTCCACCGAGATAGTTGTCGAGGTGGTGCCGGTGGGACCTTGGCCGAGGTCTTGTGCCACGGTCGTTTTTGTTTCCCACTTGTCGCAACCGATGACGCGGTAGTTGCCCTTCATGTCCTCAACGATAAAGACATTGTCGTTATTGTTGAGGTATGCCGCAGCAGCTGACGCTTCCGCGCCCACGCCGGGGTGAACGGCAGTCAACTTGTTGAGTTGGGTCTGGCTCGGGAGTTCGCCCTGCGCCTCGCTCGTGAGCTGAGACTTGTCGGGGAGGATGTCGATGAACTTCCATGTTTCATCAGCAGCGAGGGTGAAGTCACCCGAAAGAGTTGCAGATGTGGGTCGCCCCTTGTCATCCTTTGGCAAGGTAGGCCATGCCATAATCTGCGACTTGCTGATGTAGTAGAGTCTGCGCTTGATGCCGGGGAGTTCGGGTGTTCCCTGGCACCATGCGAGCGACTGCTGGAGGCTTATACATTCATTTGCCATAGTATTTTCTTTGAAAATTGGTTATAGGTTATTGGTTATTGTAAACGCTTCGCATGAGGAGTGGTTATTGGTTATGGGTTATCGAAATTGATAATTGGCTCAATAACCAATAACCACTAACCAATAACCACGCACGCAGTGCGTTTAGATAAGCTCGACAGCCTTGAAACGAGACTTGTCGATAGACTCGAACTGCACACCGAAGAACATCGTAGCGATGTAAGAGAGGATGAAAGGTTCATACTCCTTGACAAGCACAGACTCAGTATCACTCATCTGGTCATATCCAACGAGCATATTGCTCTTGGGGCAGATGTGGATGAACTTTGAGCCTGCTTTGTTGTACAGAGGCACGATGTGAAGACGACCATTAGAACCTTCAACAGTGTTCTGGTCATAGGCGGTGTTGTAGATAATGCCGCCATGACTCATGAGATATGCCTCATTGTACTTGTCAGCGAAGTCCTGTGAGCAGAACATGTACAAGTCCTGACTACGCAGACGAGGATCGAGCGAGAAGAGAATCTCCTTGGCTGCATCCACAGCATTGGTAGAAGAAATCTTCTCGGTCAGTTTCATATAGTTGCCGTTTTCTGCCGCAATGAGACCCGAGGTGATGTCCTTTTCAGTGATTGTGTCGAAGCCATCGAAAAGGTCCATTGAAGTATCGCCCGAAGCATTGCGTTTACCTTTCCAGATTGCATTGTTGAGGTTTTCCGACAGACTCTTTGCAATCAATGCAAGTACACTGAGAGCAGTGGGAGTAACCATCTGCCCGTCACCTTTGGTGGCACCAGTGGCGCCAAGCAAGGTAGAAACGGCAGTGTTAGGCTCAAACTTGGCAACGACCGAACCCATGAAGGTTTCAAGGGTACGGAAGTCAAGGTTGAGGTTGAAGTCCGAAGAACGCGAAGGCTTGTAGGGAGCGAACTGTGCGTTGCCGCTCATGGTAGCGACATTCTCTTTGTAACGGATGCCTGGGCGGCCAGTCATCCACTGTAGAGTGTCCTGAATGCCGATAATAGGAAGCATAAGCAAGTCCTTGCGATACTTAATCGCAGCCTGCTGGTATTCCTCTAGTGTGAAGGTTAGTTTTCCTGCCATAATAGTAAAGAATTAAGGAAGATTGTTAAACAATTTGGTAGCACTGTTGTATGCCTCGACATACATTTCGGCATCCGACTTCTCCTCGTGAACCTGAGGAGTGTGCTTTTCTGCATCCACCACCTGTGTGGTAGTGTCGGCAGGAGCCTTGCGCAGTGCAGTGATTTCATTCTCGAGCGACTGCTCACGCTGCTTTGCTGCGTTGAGCGCGTCTTCAATAGCTTGCGCCTGAGCCACAGTGATAGTGATTGCACCATCAGTGGCAGCGATACTCTCGGCTTCGAGAATAGCGCAGAGTAAAGAGAACTTGTGCATTGTGGTGTTAATATTTATAGGTGTGTATTCTTCCTGCTTGTTGCGGAATAGCGAAGTGATGGCGGCAATGAACTTGCCGAAAGCAGACTGTTCATCAGCCATAGGCACATTTGGAATGGGCATGCCTGCCGAAGCCATTGCCGAGGCTACGGCATCAGTGAGTTTCGGCGCCGACTCGTCCTCGTAGTCGGTTACCTCGTCCACGAAGCCCCATTCCAGAGCCTCCTTTGCGGTGAGCCAGCCGCCAGCCTTCATCAGTTTGAGAAGGTCGCAGGCAGGTTTCTTGCATTTGCGGGCATACATTTCAGCGATGTTGGAATCAAGTTTCTCGAGGTCAGACTTAGTGGCCTTGAGGTCCTTGATAAGCGAGGCGATGTCATCAGCATTGAGGTTTCCGTACTGGAAGATCTCACTGCTGCATTTGTGTACCAGGTACATAGCCGAAGCGTCCATCGAGACGTGCTTGGCACCGAGCGCAGCGATGGTTGCCGCACTGGCGTTCATTCCCACGAAGTGTGCCGAGACGTTGCCATGGTTGCGGAACGCCGAGGCGATGCTGAGCGCAGTAGCGAGGTTGCCCCCGAGCGAGTCAATGAGCACCGCCACTGGTTGCTCATCATTCTGCGCGAGCACATAGTCGACGTAATTGCGGTCGAAGTCAATTCCGCCGACAAAGCCTTTGAGTTGGAGTTGGTATTGCTGAGCCATAGTATATCAAGTTATTATGGCACAAATTTACTGCCACGGAATTGCTCAGCGAAAGACAAAAAAAGCCAACCCGAAGGCTGGCTTGCAAAAATTATATTATTTAAGAATAATTCATTTCATCTCATTCAAAATTACCTCTGGAGATGTTCCCATGAGCATGATTGCAGATAATTTCCCTCCTGTAGCATTTAAGGAATGTCCACAGTGATACAAGCGGTCATCTATAATTAAAAATCGGTCATGTGGTTCAACTCTCCACTTGAACACATCAACCGGTTGAACTCCTACCTGACGATTATGGTCATCTCTAAGGCGTGTCATACCAGAACCAACGCCCTGAGTGTATATGATACCCAGAACCCCAGGTTTACGGACATCAAACATATCAAAAGTCTTTGCGTCGACATAATGATCAATTATAATAGCCCTTGTTGTGGCCGATTTAATTAGATTTTCAATTGCAACCCTAGCTGTAAAAAATTGACCATTGAAGAAAACCATCTCCGCTGGTGGTGTAGAAGTCCTTACAAAAAAATCAAGCTGTTGCTGTTGTTTTGTTTGGACTTCTTCAATATTCTTTATACGCGAAGTCTGTTGGTCAAATCGAGTGTCTATTTGACGCTGCATTGCTAGAAGTTGTTGGTTTATTGAATATCCTTTTAGCAAATGATCTTTCAGTACGCTCGTTGCCCAACGGCGAAAAGCAGTGGCATTTACACTGTTTACCCTGTACCCAACAGATATAATGGCATCAAGATTATAGAAATGAGTTTGATAAACTTTACCATCTGCAGCAGTATGTTCCAAAATGGAACTAACTGAATTTTGCTCTAACTCGCCACATTTGAAAATATTGCTCAAATGTTTAGTAATAGCAGGACGTTTTGTTCCAAACAGGTCGGCAATCTGTTGCTGTGTCAACCAAACTGTTTCATGCGTTGAGTCTATCTTAACTTCTATGGTAAGTGTTTCATTAGGCTTATACAAAACAATCTGAGAAACATCATTTTGTAAAGAAAGTTGAGTATTGTTTATACTATTTGCCATATTGTATTCTGAATTAAGCTTGGATTTTACTTTGTGCTACAAAGATACTCATAATTCTTTTTATTGTTGTATAATTGAGTATATATTACGCTATTTTTACAACTTTTTCATTGCACTGCAAGCCAACCCGAGGCTGGCTTGCAGTGGATTGAGGAACTTATCAGTCCAGATAGTATATCAGAACCACAGATTGAACGATGAATGTCACGCCATCGTCTTTCATTTCACCGACATGAAGGCAGAAGTTAGGCTCATGCTCGTAAGCAAATACATCCGTGTCAAAATTAGGCTCGCGATAAAGGTAAACGAATTTACCACTTAACTTCAAGTTTTCCAGTGAGCCGAATAACTCTCTAGTAGAAGGGCAATCATCACAGAAACCCATTAGTGAATTGTCAAATCCCTCGCGATTGAGGGCATCAAGTAAATCAAAAGTTTTGTCAGTCATATTGAAAGGAATTAAAAGGTGGGGATTGCTCCCCACCGGAGTTAATGTTGATGTTATTTGCTCTCTCCGAGTTCACGTTCGGCACATTCCAAGTCCGTGAAGCAGTGGACGTAATCCCATGAAGTGCCCCAATGAGTAACACACAGTACCCAACTATCGAGCAAGTCACTGTAGGTGAAGCAAAGTCCTGCAAAATGTGCCTCAAGGAACTCCACATCCGACTCACTGCACGAAGTGATGAACCACTGGAAAACTTCGTTGACGGGATTAGACCAGTCAAATCGTGCGTTCTCATAAATCGAGCTGTCAATCTCGGGTAAGTTGTTGCACATGATTAAGCTGTTGTTCAGCCAGTGCACCGCCACGTCATAATTGGTGCTGTAAACCAGTTCGTCTGAAAGAATGTTTTTTGCCATTGCTGTATGATTTTTATTAGTTAAACACTTGTTTACGCTGAGTAAACTTTTACGGTGCTTAACCAATAGTCCGCAAGGGAACGCTCGTGCAAGGATTTACAGCATTTTACTACCCGCAGGGCTGGAGAAAATGAGGTAAACATGCCTGTCCTTGCTCAGTGAACGGGACTATAACTTTGCAACGGAAAATGTTGGCTGCTCAGCAAAACAAAAGTGTTACTGATAAAATCAAGCATAGGCAAAAACATCACGCAGTGCGGACGGTAACGGCACAACCTATAACGCCCACGGTGCACCCGAACGACAACCTTATTCTGCGACAACCGAGCATTGTAACAGTGCTTTTATCGCAACGTATTTGACTTCGTATGTATTCACCGACGAATCGCCCTTTGGCGAGCCGAAGTTAACAGTGAGTTTCACGACCGGGTGTGGAGGTTCCTGCGCTCCGATGAGATAAGACTGCCCGTTCACATCAGTGACCACGAACGCCACAGGTGTGGTTGTGGGTACGAACTCATTGGTGGCAAACTTCAGTTCCACGGCCTGCAGCCTTCCGTGACTGTCATATTCATCGCCGATCGTGCACTCGGGCGTACCGACGAACGCCAGCGGCGTAACATCAACATAAACTCCGACGGGTGCTCCGCATATTCCTTTCAGCATGACATTAGGAGAGAGCCTTTCGGTCTCGACAAAACCGATGTACTTGATGCCCGGGAGGGATTGGTTCTTGTTCTTCATAATTAGTGTTTCTGTGGTTGGGGTGTACTTGGCATCATTTGGTGCCTGAAATCAAAGTTATTAGTGACTATTTTTTTGCATTTTTCCTTGCGCGTCTCATATTGTTCTGGAAAATCTTGCGTTTCCGCTGGTATCTCTTGGCGATGGCGCACCAGTTCCGTTCGGTGTCCTCGATGCCATGTTTCTCCATCCACGCATAGATAAGTTCTGACTTCTGCTTCCCGATATAGCCGAAGCGGTGAAGTTCCTCCCACATCTGCACATCAAAGCGAGTGCGTATGCAGGCAACGAGCGCAGCGTAGGCTTTCGGTGGCAGATAGTGGTAATACTGCGGGTCTTTTCCTCTCGTGTGAGGGAAAAGCACCGGCACTTGGAACAGCTCGCCCATTTCGGGGATGTAGTCATCACGAGGCGGAACAGCCATGTAGAGTTCCACGATGTCACACTCCGGGGAGCCGCGCTTCAAGCGCACAGGGTTGTTCCCGCCGTGCTCATTGATGAACCACTGTGCGAGATAGTCGTCCAGAGTCAAGTAAAAACACATCCCCGTCATGGTTGCCTCCTTCCGTTCATTTTGCGATAAGAATCAAACTCAAACGGAATCACCGCAAACATCTCCCTGAATCGGTCGGCGATTCGTTCGCCATACTTGAGTTTGATTTCGGCAGGTGCGAGGTTGGAAGTGACGATTGTAAACTTCCTTTTCTGGTATCGTATTTCCAACAGGTCAACCACTGGGCTTTTCACGTTGCCATATTCCATAATTTCAGCCGGTTCCTTGCCCAGGTCATCAATCGCAATCATGTCTTTCTCGCAGAACTCACGCCATTCTTCATTCTTCCTTGAAGTGATGATGACATCCTTCACGTCGCAGACTTCCAAACCAACATGGAATTTGTTGCCGAGGAAAGTGAAATGGTGCGCTGAGTTCAGCGAGTTTATGTAGCTCTGAATGGCATAGACCAAGGTAGTCTTGCCATTTCCGCAGGTTCCACAGAGCATGATGCCGCACTTTGGCGTTTGCGATGAAAGCGCATCCGCAAGCTTGAATATAACAATTCTGTTGTTGGCATCGTCAATATATTCCATGCCGCGCAGCCTTACCATGGCCATGTAATGTGCAGTCAGGTAATAGTAGACATGGTTCACAGGAAGGTTTATCCTAAAAGTCGGAACCATAGTCCTGCGAGCCAGGATTTCCCGGCTCAGTGCCTCTGCGATTGTCATATCGGTTTTTGGCACCGTCATTCTGTTTTGTCGCGTTTCCATTTTCTTTTTCAATTGACAAATGTTTTTTACTCCAGTTCACAAAGTGAGTTCTGAAATCCGGATAATCACTGTGTGTATCTTCTGAAAGGCGCTCATAAGTGAGAAACATATCAAGCAGTTCTTTGCATTCCGATTCTTCCACATGAAGAATTCTCATAGCATCCTCTTTTGCCATGTCATCACCCTTAAGCCTTTCTTGAAATTCAATTTCTTTCTCGCGCGTATGTGTTGAGTTTATATTATTTATATTTTTATATTTTTTATAGTGCTTCCCTTCGCGCTTCCCCTGGTCCTCATTTTCGCTTAAAATTTCGTTCAAAATTTGAGGCTGATATTTATCAAAATTGACAATAGAAATCAATGTAATTTCTTTTGATTTTTTGCAAATGATCATCTTGTTTTTCTCAAGAAGGGAAAGAAAAGCAAGTACCGTTTTCGCGTTTGTCAGCCACTTGCCCTGCAACTGCCGGGTTGTGGTGATAAACTGTCCTCTCTCTAAGCTTATATTCTTCTTGCCGAGCTCAACACTACAAGATTCAAATTTTGCCATAGAAACGAGTTCTATCCAACGGACTGCATGCAGAGGGTTTTTCCATATCCAATGTCTAAAAATATCGCGCGATATAGCAAACCAGCCTGCCATGTCACATCGTTGCTTTCCACAATCTCAAAATTTCGCTGCCGGTATAGAATTTTTTTGCAGTAGAACGTCTTACACCACATTTAATACGACCATAGGCAGTATAACGCCACAAAGTGGTGCGATGAATTCCTAAAAACTTGCATGTTTCCACTACTGAATACCTTCCTTCTGGATTTACTTTCGGTTCTTCTGCGTTCATATCAGCTATTTTTAGGAGGGAACAACACATTGACATCCATATCCAGATGTTGGGCTAGAACGATTTTTGTCATTTCATCAGGTTCTGCAGCGCCACAAAGCCATTTCCTGATGGTGATTTCCTTACGGTGGGTTACATCTGCAATCTCCTTGATAAACAGTGATGCAGAACGTTTTTTCTCAAGATAGATCTCTTGTAGAGACTTATAAACTTCTGTGTTCATAAAAAATTACATAAAATTTAGGTAGAAATAAAATATTTACTTGATATTATTTTTATTTCTCAAATATTATATGTAATTTTGCACCGAAGGACAAATTACAATATTTGAGAAATGTTTAACACTCGCAAAGGTAGTAATTAATCCTTAAAATATCAAATAATATCACGATATTATCACGATATTTTATTGTGATAATTATCAGACTTTTATGTAAAGGTATGAAAATTATCGAGTTACGCAGATTCAGAAAAAAAATGAATCTCAGCCAAGTTCAGTTGGCCGAGGCGACTGGATATAGGCAGAGTTTTATATCTGACCTCGAGCAATGCAAGAGGGAACTTCCTGATGCATTTATAGAGAAGCTCAAGGAGACATATCCCGAAAGCAATGTCAGTTCATACGTTCATGAAGATGGCTACATGGGCATGGTAAATGTTCCTGGGCAGGGGTTGGTTTCTAAAGACATCACTCTCTTAAGGGCACTTGAAATGCTTTCAAAGGCTCAGGACGAAGCGACACAAGCACTGCGACAATACAACGAAGTCTTGCAAGAAAATGCCCTTCTCAAAGTCGAAATCGAGAGGCTTAAGGGTGTAAACGAAGTATTAAAAAACAAACACGGAATTGCATAAAATAATGATGCGTGCAAATTTTGTGCAAAAACAAAATAGAGAATTTTAAAGAAATTATTAATCAGGCGATTAGCGGTTGTTGAGTTTTGCCTTACAAGCAGAGGGTCGGCGGTTCGAATCCGTCAGCACCCACACAACAACAAGACACGACTCAACATTGAGCCGTGTTTTTGTTTTATATAAACTCAAATTTTAGAGACACCTCTTTAATCACTGGACACCCTTTGAAAAATAATTTGCCGGCATGCCCCTTTGGAATAAGGCCTACCGGCAACGTGTGTTTTGCATGTTTTTCGTGGTTTGATCAGGCATATTCACTCATAAAATTCGTTCTTTTTTCATTCACGATGCAAAGTTAACTCTTAACTGCGCAACGTATCTGCGCAGCTGAAAAAAACATCTAAAAATCTTTTCTGGTGGGTTCTATTAATTATGTCGAGACGATTTTGAAGTTGTTTTGAGTTTACAGCGTTCTTTGCACGAACCCCATTATATGATGTACGAAACATCTATCCCCCGGGGGCATTTGCGTCTTTCAAAAAAAAGCAGTACCTTTGCAGCACGATTCAATGAGTTTGGGGGTGCCGTCACGCTGTGGCGGCTGAGATCACACCCATAGAATCTGATCCGGGCAATACCGGCGTAGAGAACTAAACTTATTTTATTTTACATGAAGAAAAGAAACATTCTGGCTGTCGCCCTCACCGGCGTCGGCATGGTTGCTGTGGCACAGACCTCAGTGACCGACACTGTGGCCCTCAGCGAAATCGAGGTGCTTGCCACACGTGCGTCTAGCAACACTCCCGTTGCGTTCACCAACTTGTCAAAAACCCAGATCGAGTCAGCCAACCACGGCAAGGACATTCCTTTCCTGCTGTCCAACACCCCCTCGGTGCTCACCACCAGTGACGCCGGTGCCGGCGTGGGCTACAGTAGCATGCGCGTGCGCGGTACCGATGCCACACGCATCAACATCACTGTCAACGACATCCCCATGAACGATGCCGAGAGTCATGCAATCTACTGGGTCAACACTCCCGACTTCGCTTCGTCGCTCCAGGACATCCAGGTACAGCGTGGCGTGGGCACATCGACCAACGGCTCGGGCGCCTTCGGTGCTAGCGTCAACATGCTCACCCAGCGTTTCTCTAACACCGCCTACGGCGAGATTTCGGGCTCATACGGCTCGTTCAACACCAACAAAGAGACCATCAAGGTGGGTACTGGCCTCATGGGCGAGCACTGGGCAATGGATGCTCGCTTGTCTCACATCGGCAGCGACGGCTACCGCGACCGTGCGTCTTCCAAACTGCTGTCTTACTATGCACAACTGGGTTACTTCAACGCTGGCACTGCGCTGCGTTTCATCACCTTCGGCGGCAAGGAAGACACTTACCATGCTTGGGACGGCATCAGCCGCGACGAGCTCACCACTAACCGCACCTACAACCCCAACGGCGAAATCAAGCACGACGGCAAGGTCACTGGCTTCTATGACGACCAGAAGGACATCTACCGCCAGACCCACTATCAGTTGATTCTCGACCAGACCTTCAACCCGCAGTGGAAACTCAACTTCGCCCTCCACTACACCGACGGCTATGGCTATTACCAGGAATACAAGAACGCCCGCACATTGAAAGAATATCTGCTTCAGCCCGTCGTTACTGCCGAGGGCACCAGCAAGAAAGCCAGCCTCGTGCGCAAGAAAGCCGTGGAGAGCGACTTTGGCGGCGCCGTGTTCTCACTCAAATATGCCGGCGAGCGCCTGCACGCCACATTGGGCGGTGGTTTCAACGCCTACAGCAACGACCACTACGGCCGCGTCCTCTGGGTGGAGAACTACACCTCACAGCTCGACCCCGCTCACGAGTACTACCGCAACAACGGCAAGAAGACCGACTTCAACATCTACGCCAAGGGCAACTACGACATCTGGCGTGGCTTGAGTGCCTACGTTGACTTACAGTTCCGTCACATCAACTACAAAATCAAGGGCGACAACGACAAGTGGGACTGGACAGCTTCACCCGAGCACCTGCAAGTTCTTGACATCAACGAGAACTTCAATTTCTTCAACCCCAAGGCAGGCCTCAACTACCGCATCAACAAGAACCAGCGCGCCTATGCTTCGTTTGCTGTGGCACAGAAAGAACCCACCCGCAACAACTACACCGACGGCCTCTTCCTTGAGCACCCTCGTGCCGAGAAACTCTACGACTGGGAGTTAGGCTACGAGTTTAGCAACGAGCGTTTCCATGCTGGAGCTAACTTCTACTACATGAGCTACAAGGACCAGCTCGTGCTCAACGGCAAGCTCAACGAGATAGGCGAAGCAATGGCCGAGAACGTGCCCGACAGCTACCGCATGGGCGTCGAGCTCACTGCTGGCGTGAAGATTACCAACTGGCTGCGCTGGGACGTGAATGCAACCCTAAGCGAGAACAAAATCAAGAACTACGTGGGCTACGTGAGCGACTACACCGACCAGTGGGACGAGATGTACACACAAACTGCCATTGACTGTGGCAAAACCACTATCGCATTCTCTCCATCGTTCATTGGCAACAGCAACATCGCCTTCAACTTCAAGGGCTTCGAGGCATCGCTGCAGTCACAGTACGTGAGCCGCCAGTACCTCGACAACTTCCAGAACAAGGAAGACTCGCTCGACCCCTACTTTGTGAACAACCTGCACCTGGCTTACACCTTCAAGCTGCCCCACATCCGTTCAATCACAGCAGGCGTGAGCATCTACAACATCTTCAACGAGAAGTATGAGAACAACGGTTACTCAATGACCTCTGCGATCTACAAGGACGGCGACAAGAAGAACCCCATGCAGCTCGTGAGCGATCCCCGCTTCTACCCCATGGCAGGCACCAACGTCCTCGCCCACCTCACCCTCCGCTTCTAAATTTACACATATTCTCTAGACTTTCTAGAATTTCTAGATTGTCTAGAGAATTCTATAAACTATGATAGACTATATTGTTAATTATTTCACAAACTTCGACTTTGTCAAGGCTTGTGACATTGCCGGTTTTGTGCTCGGCCTCGTTTACCTGTGGCTTGAGTACAAGGCAAGCATCTGGCTGTGGCTGGCTAGCGTCGTCATGCCCATCGTGCATGGCTACACCTACCTGGCACGCGGCCTATATGCCGACTTCGGCATGGAGTTCTACTATGTGCTGGCAGCCGTCTATGGTTTCGCCGTGTGGCACTGGGGCAAGGCAAAAGGCAAGAAAGAACGCCCCATCACCCACGCCAGCCGCAGCACCATGGCATGTATGGTGGCAGCTGTCGCCGTGCTATGGATGGGAATATACGTGTTCCTGCTCAAGTGCACCGACAGCACCGTGCCAGGCTACGATGCCTTCACCACAGCCATGAGCATCGTGGCACTGTGGTCGCTGGCACAGAAGCACGTGGAGCAATGGCTCTTCTGGCTCGTAGTCGATGCCCTGTGCACCGTGCTCTACATCTACAAGCAGATACCATTCTCTGGCATCCTTTATGGTTTCTACACCGTCATGGCTGTGGCCGGCTACTACAAGTGGAAACGCATGGCACAGTGCGAAATCGATGAAAAGCAGTAATCCACAGCAGAATAATCAACCCCTGTGGTGGCGAAAAACCGACCATAATCGCCACCACAGGGAAAATATATGGGACTACAAAGGTCGCGCAATCTATCACATTACCTTGACAACAGCCGAGCGTTGTCCCGCTTTCGGGGCACTCGATGGGAATTGCGAGAAAGAGGCACACATCACATTAAGCGACTTGGGCAAGATGGTCAATGACACGATAGTGGGACTACCCGCATTTTATGCCCAAAAGGGAATAGACATTAGAGTGCTCGCCTCTATTGTCATGCCCGACCATATGCACATGGTAATTCATGTGAAAGAACCCATGCCCAAGAGCATAGGAGAAGTGGTGCGCAGTTTCAAGAGCGCATGCACCTCATGGTTTAAGCGGCAGTACATTAACGCTCAAGCAAAAATGCTTGAGGAGTGCACAGGCACCTATCACTCCACTAGTGATGCAATGGCAGCGCAGTTTGTGCATTTTTGTCGCATTTTTGCGACAACAGGCAGCGTGTGGGAGCACAACCCTGCCGGTTACCACGAGCGCATCTTCCACTGTGCGGGGCAGCTCAACAACATGATACAATATGTAAAAGACAACCCGCGCCGACTGTGGCTAAAACGCAATAACCCCAATCTGTTCAAGATCCACAACTCTCTATCATGGACTCACACCGACGAGAATTCTACAACTCACACATGGCAATTCAGGTCACTAGGCAACCAATTCCTGCTGGACAACCCGCGCAAGCAGCTCATTCAATGTTCCAGATCGATGACATCATCCGAGATTGAGCAATATTGTAATGCATGCCTGCACGCTGCACAGCAAGGGGTTGTAAGCATCACCGCAGCCATAAGCGAAGGAGAAAAAAACATAGCACGTCGATTATGCGAGAATGCCGCGCCTCTTATATTGCTGCTTAAAGACGGATTTCCTCCCGTCGGGTCTGAACGGGAGAGATACTACAAGCCGGGAGGAAAACTATTTGATTTATGCTCGGCAGGTCACCTGTTGCTGTTAGAACCACACACCAGTGTATTTGACGACATGCTCATTCTAGATTGTGTCTATCGTCGTAACCCTGCGGCAACTAGAAATTCCTTGCGATACCACTTCCTAGCGCTTAATGAAATAGGGCAACGGTTATTAAATTATTAAACACCCAGCCTAATTTAATTTAATCCCATAGGGGTCTTTCGTTTTTTCGTCTTTCGTCTTTCGTCTTTCGTTAAATTTAACTACCTTTGCAGTTCGGAATAAAAATTTAGACAAAAATATATGGAAAAAATCATTCTTACAGGCGACCGCCCCACTGGCAAACTTCACATCGGCCACTACGTGGGTTCGCTGCGCCGCCGCGTTGAATTGCAAAATTCAGGCGAATTTGACAAAATTTTCATCATGATTGCCGACGCACAGGCTCTTACCGACAACGCCGACAATCCCGAGAAGATACGCCAAAACGTTATCGAGGTGGCTCTCGACTACCTCTCGGCAGGTCTCGACCCTGAGAAGTGCAACATCTTTGTGCAGAGCGCAGTACCCGAGCTCACCGAGCTTGCGTTCTACTATATGAACCTCGTGAGCGTGCAGCGCCTGCAACGCAACCCCACCGTCAAGACCGAGCTCGAGCAGCGCAAATTTGAGGGCGGCACTCCCACCGGTTTCTTCTGCTACCCCATCTCACAGGCTGCCGACATCACCCTGTTCAAGGCTACCACAGTGCCAGTGGGCGAGGACCAAAAGCCCATGCTTGAACTCACCAACGAAATCGTGCGCCGCTTCAACCACGTCTATGGCGAGACTCTCGTTGAGCCTGCAATCCTGCTTCCCGACAACGCGGCATGTCTGCGTCTGCCAGGCACCGACGGCAAGGCAAAGATGTCAAAGTCGCTGGGCAACTGCATCTACTTGAGCGATACCCCCAAGGAGCTCAAGAAGAAGGTCAACAGCATGTTCACCGACCCCCTGCACCTCAACATCGAGGATCCCGGACACCTCCAGGGCACCTACACCGATGCCGAGGGCAACGAGGTGACTTACCAGAACACCGTGTTCACCTATCTTGACGCATTCTGCAACGACAGCGACTTCGAGAAGTTCCTCCCCGACTACAAGAACCTCGACGAACTCAAGGCCCACTACCAGCGTGGCGGCCTGGGCGACGGCACTTGCAAGAAGTTCCTCTTGAACGTGCTCAACGACCGCCTGGAGCCCATGCGCCAGCGTCGCAAGGAATATGAGAAGGACATTCCTGGCGTTTACGAAATCCTGAAACGCGGCACCGCCGAGGCACGCCGCGTGGGTGCCAAGACCCTTGAGGAAGTGCGCCACGCAATGCGCATCGACTACTTCGAGGACGAGGCTCTCATCGCCGAACAGGCAAAGCGCTTTGCCGAGCAAGCAAAGTAAAAAGTTCTGTACGACGCAGCTCAGCTGCATCGCAACCGCAATCCCCACACGCTGCGAGTCGCTCACCAGTGACTCGCAGTTATTTTTCACTCAATTCCAGAGCGGCAGGGGTTCCATGCACGGCAGCTTGTGTGTCATGCTCCTAAATCTTCAAAAACGTTTGCCTAAATAAAAAATATTTACTATCTTTACACCATATTTATAATGAAAACCCATTAGAATTAACATAAACATTTTATAATCAACCATTTGTTTAACATTTTAATCTTAAAACTCTATGAGAAAAGTTCTTTTAGCATTCGCTCTTAGCGCTTCTCTTTGTGGTTTTGCTCAGATTTTCAACGTTGGAGAGGTAACCAAGGTTAACCTTCCCGCTAATGTTGACAACCTCGTTGCAGGCATCAGTCCCGACGGTTCTTACCTTCTCGTGACTAACAGCGCCAACAAGGGTCTTGCAAAATTTGACCTTGCCACAAGCCAGTCTCAAGTCCTCTCTACCGCTCCCGGTGCAGGATTTGACGCGCAGATTTCACAAGACGGCAACACTGTCGTTTATCGTGAAAACTCTTTCACCGCCAACCATCTACGCAAGGTTGCTTTGAACTCAAAGAACCTCGCTACTGGCGAAGTAACTAACCTCGTTGCCCCCACTCGCGACCTCCAGGGTGTTGCCGTTGAAGGCACTACCGCTAACGTTGTGAACAAGGGCAAATTCTCAGCTAAGGGTCTCAATGGCGCCAAGGCAGTAAAGGCTCCCGTGTTGTCTATCAACAACCGTCAGCTCATGATCACCAAGGACGGCAAGACTTCAGTCTTCTCTCCCAATGGTCAGCAGTTCAGCTACATCTGGCAAAGCGTTTCTCCCGATGCAACCAAGGCTCTGTACTTTGTTTGCGGCGTGGGTGCTTTCGTTTGCGACCTCGATGGCAGCAACATCAAGTCTCTGGGCCTCGTGCGCGCTCCCCAATGGTATGACAACAACACCATCGTGGGCATGCAGGACAAGGACAACGGCGAGTACATCCTTTCTTCTAAGGTTGTCGCTGTGACTCTCGACGGCACTATGCAGACTCTCACTAGCGATGACGTGATCGCTATGTATCCCTATGCTTCGCCCGCTACTGGCAAGATTGCCTTCTCTACTCCCGCTGGTGAGGCTTACATTATCAACGTTAACAAGTAATGATTACAGCTATGAAGAAGATTTTATTACTCGCCGCAGCTGCAATCATGGCAGCTGGCGCAATGCAGGCTAAGACAGCCGACGAAGTGCGCATATATCTTAACCCTGGTCACGGTTCTTGGGGTCCCAACGACCGTCCCATGGCTACTATTCCTTATCCCAACCTCGCAAACGGCATGCCCGACACTTGCGGTTTCTATGAGTCAAACACCAACCTGTGGAAAATCCTCAAGATGGGTGAAACACTCGAGAAGATGGGTGTTAAGAAAGAGAATATCATGTATTCTCGCGTGAAGAATGGCCCGTACCCCTATGTTGCAGGCGACCCCGATGCCGAGAAGTACAACCGCAACCTCACCGAGATAAGCCGCGAGGTGGATGCCAACAACATGGACATGTTTGTTTCTATCCACTCTAACGCTGCTACCGACGGCACAACAGCTAACTATCCCCTGTATCTCTATCGCGGCCAGGACAAGCCTGCAAGCGGCGACTATGAGCACAACGAGGGTAGCTACGAGATGTGTGACGCTGGTTGGGACGCTCGCTACATGACCGAGATTGACCCCAACTCTTACTACAGCCGCACACAGAAGAACATACGTGGCGACTGGAACTTCTACGGTTCTACCTACGAGACCACTACCAGCAAGGGTACATTCACTGGCTACCTGGGCGTGCTGCGCCACGGTACTCCCGGTTACCTGGTAGAGGGTTACTTCCACACCTACCAGCCCGCACGTCACCGTGCCCTCAACATGGACTACTGCCATCAGGAAGGTCTGCGCGAGGCTCGCGGCGTGTGCGCTTACTTCGGTCTCAACCCCGAGAAGGTTGGTTACATCATGGGTACAGTTAAGGACCTACACAACAAGATCGTTAACAACCTGTACAAGTACAACCCCGGTACCGACGACCAGTGGCTGCCCCTCAACGGCGCAGTTGTTACACTGAAGAAGAACGGCCAGGCTGTTGCTACCTACACTTGCGACCAAAACTACAATGGTGTATTCGTATTTGAAGACCTCGAGCCCGGTGACTACACACTCGCAGCTTCTTGCGAAGGCTACAAAGACATCTTCGAGGAAATGGCAATCACAGTTAAGGCCAACGAGACAAGCTATGCACAGCTTCACCTCGAGGACGTTAACTACCAGCCCGAGACTATCACATACGAGAACTATCCCGATCCCGTACAGCCTGGCTACCTGAAGGTTGCTCCCGCCTACAACTTCACCCAGGACGAGGGTACTACATTCGAGATTCCCGGCACTATCAAGCGCTCTATCACTCGCGGTGACAGCACTGTTGTCCTCACCGATAACCAGGGCACTCCCGCCGTTTACCTCATCAACAACGCTAAGAAAGCCCTCGTCAAGGAACTTAGCATCAACGGTATCGCTCCCGCCGAGCCCAACAACCTTGGTTTCTACAGCCGCCTCAGCGACATCGCCTTCACAGCCGATGGCCAGCTCGTGGGTGTAAACAACGTGCGTTGCCAGTATGGTGCCGACCAGGTTGACGAAGGTTACGCTCGCGGTACAGTTCGCTTCTTCAAGTGGGCTGACTTCGACTCTGATCCCGTTGAATGGGTAACTACACAGAGCTCAGCTAACTTCTACCGCGCTGACATGGGTGCTACCCTGGCAGTAAGTGGTGAAGCTAAGGATTGCGAGGTTGTTATCACAGGTGTTACCAACGGTACTTCACGCGCTATTCGCTTCCTCGTTCTCAATGTAAACGACAATGAGATTGTAGCTCAGCGCTTCACCGAGAAGACTCTCTCGGCCGAGGGTACATTCACTCTCGTTAAGCAAGGTGATGACGTTCAGCTCAACGTTTCACCCCTCAACGACCACCGTTATGTACTCAATGGTAGCAAGTGCGCTCCCTTCGAGTTCGAACCCGCTCCCCAGCAGAACACCGACAGCGAGGTAACAGGTACACTCGATGCAACCGAGACTGGCGTAGCTGCTAAGGGTCTTGCATTCTTCAAGTATGCTAAGCACGCCCTCGTTGCTTCTCCCTATGTAAGCGGCGACAACGTAGCTGGTGTTAAGCTGTATGACGTTACTGAAGGTCTTGACAACGCTAAGCTCATCAAGACTGTAGGTACCGACCTCGCAGTTGCTGCTAACAGCATGCTCAAGGCCGACGCTGCTCCTGCTCAGTTCATGGCAGCTGGCGCTAACGTTAAGGGCGAGGACATCAACCTCTTCCTCCAGATGGACAACAACATCGTTAAGTTCACCACCAGCGGTGTTGAGCAGCCCGAGGTTCGCGGCGACTATGCTTACGCACTTACCCTCGACGAGGACGAAGACACTTACACTCTCAACTTCAATGTAACTCGCGACGTTGAAAACGCTGTTATCACCCTCAAGCCCGTTGACGGCGAAGGTGAGCCCATCGTTTACAACTATGGCGCAGCAGTTGCTGCTGGCAACCAGTTCACAGTCAACAAGAGCGACCTCGCTGAGGATGTTGAGTATAACTGGGAAGTTACTATCGACAACGAGGCAGTGCCCACAATCAAGCGCTTCTTCCACTATAAGCCCATTGGCAATGGCAACTATTGCTCACGTGGTATGACTATCGACCGCAATCCTGAGAGCCCCTACTTCCAGAACATGTACATCAGTAATCCTTATGGTACTACTAAGGGTATCTACAAAGTAGAACCTGCTCTCGAGGTTGTTAACGATGGTGCTCCCTACCTGCAGAATGAGTGGAACACATCAAGCACTTCTTCTCCCTTCCGCATGGGCGTTAACCCCAATAACGGTTTCGTTTACATCAGTGACTGGTGCGATCCTCACGGTGGCATCACTGTAATGGATCCTGCCGACCCCAACACTGCTATCCCCTTCTTCGAGGGTACGCGTCAAGGCTCAGGCCAAATCGTTAACGCTGCAGGCCAGGGCATCGGTGGTAGCTGTACAAGTGTAGCATTCGTTGGCACAGGCGATGACACTAAGCTCCTGTCATTCCAGGAGGATATCCCCACTGGCAATGCTGGTAACCAAGTAGCAGTTTACAACATCGGTACTAAGGTAACTACCGACCAGGCTCCCGATGCAATGTTCAGCGAGATTTCTAGTTACCTCGCTAACACTAACGTTGAAATCACTACTCTCGAGAACGGTTTCTTCGCTTCTCAGATTCGTGGTAGCGGTAACAACACTAAGGGCGTTCCTTCATTCCTCTACTGTGACTATGAGGGCAACATCCTCTTCAACTCAGCTAACATTGAGGACTACGATGGTAGCTACGGTGCAGGTCTCGCAGTTAGCGACGATCTCTCTTGCATCGCAGTTTCAACTGGCAAGCCCTACATCAGCCTCTACGACGTAGAGTGGAATGACAACGTTCCCTCATTCAAGCTGCGTTACACTCTCACCGAGTACACAAGTGCTTCTCCCCAATCTATCCTTAACCAGATGAAATTTGACCATGCAGGTAATCTCTTCGTTGCCGATGCAGTGACCGGTATCTCAGGTTTCGCTATTCCTAAGGATGCTCAGGAGGTAACAACTCCCGCTCAGAAGATCCAGATTCTCAAGAACGAGCCCAAGACTGCTGTTACTGAAGTTGAGGTTGTTAAGACCAACAACACTCGCAAGTATATCCAGGAAGGTCAGGTTGTTATTGAGCGCAACGGCGTTAAGTACAACGTAGCAGGTCAGGTAATCAAGTAATCAACCACACTGATTGATTTACAATCCTTAATATTAAAGGTCGTCCCCCCACCGGGACGACCTTTTTTCGGATCAGCGAATTTTTCTGGTTGGTGAAGTATAGTGGATCAGCGGTTAATTGACGACGGAGTCGTCACATTGCATCGTAACCGATGGTCGTAGACCGTCGGGTAAAGTAACACACCCCATCCGACCTCGAAGGGGTCGCACTTTCCCATTTAACCTTGCTTTTTCCAAGGAAAAACCATGCCTTTAGGCATGGGATAAAAAGGTGATTAAAATATATCACATGCTGTGGTAGCAAGTTATTTGCTGCTTCGTTATTCCGTACCTAAAGGCACGGGCAATTATTATCTATTTTTTACAGCCATTTCGGCGTACCCACGGCACGCCAGCATGGCTGCCTACCATATCACATCCCCAAAGGGATGTTTTTTCGCTATGTCTTTACCGACCGCGAGAAGCACGGCATCGGAATTCAATCAATAAGGTGGCCTATATAGGAAGGTGAGTGCGACCCCTTCGAGGTCGGTTGGGGGTGTTCCTTTGCCGACGGCCGACGGCCATCGGTTACGATGCAATGTGGCGACTCCGTCGTCAATTAGCCTAACCGAGAACATAACGAATCACCATGAGTCAAGTCTGTCGATTAATTGGCTCAGTAGATATTTTCCGTGGCAATCCACAGCACTGACTACCTAAAATATCAGAGTGCAACGGTAGAGATTCTCAAAAAAAGATGTACCTTTGCACCATGGCAACAACAACCTCTCCATCCATCTACAAATCTCTGG
>NZ_JAZLLZ010000008.1:0-13207 GCF_045598405.1 Sodaliphilus sp. | reverse complement strand
CCGCCTTATTGTATCGTAACCGGCGGACGCAGTCCGTCGGAGAAGGGAATATATAACTAACGGCCTCGGAGTGGCCGCATTGAACTGGTATATATCTGTCCGAGGGTCTGGCGACCATCGGTTACGATGCAGTGTGACGGGTTCCCCGTCAGGTATGATTCACTTTCTGGCATATTTGGCCTGGTTGTAGGTGCTTGAGAGGGGTGGGTTCAGATTGCGGTGTCGGTGCGCAGGCGGTGGAACCGCCTTATTGTATCGTAACCGGCGGACGCAGTCCGTCGGAGAAGGGAATATATAACTAACGGCCTCGGAGTGGCCGCATTGAACTGGTATATATCTGTTCGACGGTCTGGCGACCGCTGGTTACGATGCAGTGTGACGGGTTCCCCGTCAAGTATGATTCACATTCTGGCATATATCAAATTGTCTCACCACATAGCATGGCAAACTAAAATCTCTGTGTCCTTCTATAATGACTCTATGTGGGGCGTTATGCCTAGTTGGACAGAAAATATAGTTAATCAAGATAAGATTATTACCTTTTTTCCTTTATTGTCTCGCCGATTTTTATTATCTTTGCACTACAACTGATAATGCGAGAGTGCTAATCGGTTTTGGTGAATAACACTGCAAAAAACTATAATAATATAACTCCTAAAACAAAATTATGAAAGTTGATGTATTGTTAGGGCTCCAATGGGGCGATGAAGGTAAAGGTAAAGTAGTGGATGTGCTCACGCCGCGCTACAATGTGGTGGCACGTTTCCAGGGCGGCCCCAATGCCGGACATACCCTTGAGTTTGAAGGCCAGCACTATGTATTGCGCTCAATACCGTCGGGCATCTTCCAGCACAACCAGGTTAACGTGATAGGCAATGGCGTTGTCCTTGATCCGGTTCTCTTCATGGAAGAGGCAACCGATCTTGAAAAGAGCGGCGTAGATATCAAGAAAATCCTCAAGATCTCGCGCAAGGCCCATCTCATCATGCCCACTCACCGCGTGCTTGACGCAGCCAACGAACGTCTCAAAGGCGATGGCAAGATAGGCACCACAGGCAAGGGAATTGGTCCCACTTACACTGACAAGATTAGCCGCAACGGTCTGCGTGTGGGCGATATCGACAATAACTTCAATGAGAAATATTTGACTGCAAAGAACCGCCATCTTGCGCTGCTCAAAGCTCTTGGCGAGTCACCCGACGTGAGCGAACTCGAAGCTCGCTGGATGCAGGGCATTGACTTCATCAAGCAGTTTGACATCATTGATAGCGAGTTTTACATCAACAAGCAGCTGGCAGCGGGCAAGAGTGTACTGTGCGAGGGAGCACAAGGCAGCATGCTCGACGTGGACTTCGGTAGTTATCCCTTTGTCACATCATCAAGCACTGTGTGTGCAGGAGCATGCACCGGTCTGGGCGTTGCTCCCAGCAAGGTAGGTGAGGTGTTCGGCATCTTTAAGGCTTATTGCACCCGCGTGGGATCTGGACCATTTCCCACCGAACTCTTTGATGAGACCGGAGCAGAGATTCGCCGCATAGGTCATGAGTATGGTGCTGTCACAGGCCGTGAGCGCCGTTGCGGATGGATTGACCTCGTGGCTTTGCGATACACTATCATGCTCAATGGTGTGACACAGCTCATCATGATGAAGAGCGACGTGCTCGATGGGTTTGAAACCATAAAGGCATGTGATGCCTACGAAGTGAATGGACTGGTGACACGCGATTTTCCCTATTCGATAGAAGAGGGTATTACACCAGTCTATACCGAGATTAAAGGTTGGAATACACCTATGAGTCATCTCACAAGTGAGGACCAGTTCCCGCAGGAGTTCAAGGACTACATTGCATTCCTTGAGGAAAAGCTGGGTGTGCCCATCACTATCGTCTCGGTGGGTCCCGACCGTGAGCAGACCATCATCCGCAACATGAAATAATTTCGATAAACCGGATATTCCGGATTGAGGTCCGGAATATCCGTTCAGTAAACCCTTAACCTTTAATCCAATTAACCCCTTAAACCTTTAAACTTTTAAACCTTTTAAAAAAACTATGGCTACAGTAAAACCGTTTCGCGGCATTCGTCCGCCTCAAAATTATGTAGAAAAAGTAGCATCCAAGCCCTATGATGTGCTTTCTAGCGAAGAGGCTAGGCAAGAAGCCGAGGGTAATGAGATGTCTCTGTATCATATCATTAAACCTGAAATTGATTTCCCCGCTGGCACCGATGAGCATGCCCCCTGTGTCTATGATAAAGCCGTGGAGAACTTTGCAGTCTTCAAGAAGAAAGGTTGGCTTGTACAAGACCAGGAAGATAAATATTATATCTATGCCCAGACGATGGATGGCCGCACTCAGTATGGCATCGTGGTTGCTGCTAGCGTTCACGACTATCTTGAGGGACGCATCAAGAAACACGAGCTCACTCGTCGCGAGAAGGAAACTGACCGCATGCGCCACATCCAGGTGAACAACGCTAACATTGAGCCCGTGTTCCTCGCATTTCCCACCAACGAGGTGCTTGAGGGCATCATTGCCGATACCGCACGACAAACGCCTGAATATGACTTTGTTGCCGAAGACGGCATCGGTCACACACTGTGGACCATCAGCGACAAGGATGTTATTAGCTCTATCACAATGGCGTTTGAAGCAATGCCATATCTCTACATTGCCGACGGACACCACCGCACAGCCGCTGCTGCACATGTGGGAGAGGAAAAAGCCAAAGCTGACCCAAATCACACTGGCAAGGAGGAGTATAACTATCTTCTGGCAGTGTGCTTCCCGCAGTCGCATCTCAAGGTGATGGACTACAACCGTGTGGTCAAGGACCTTAATGGACTCAGTGATGAGGAGTTCTTGGATAAGGTAGGGGAGAACTTCGTTGTTGAAGACATGGGTGCCGAGGTTTATAAACCCGAAGCTCTGCACACATTCTCGCTCTATCTCGGTGGTAAGTGGTATAAACTCTCGGCCAAGGCTGGAACCTACGATGATAATGACCCCATTGGAGTGCTTGATGTTTCGGTGTCAAGTAATTATATCTTGCGTGATATTCTGGGTATTACCGACCTGCGCACTGATAAGCGCATTGATTTTGTGGGCGGTATTCGTGGACTGGGCGAACTCAAGCGTCGTGTCGATAGCGGAGAGATGAAGGTTGCGCTGGCACTCTATCCTGTGACTATGCAGCAAATCATTGACATTGCCGACAGCGGCAACATCATGCCCCCCAAGGCTACATGGTTTGAACCTAAACTCCGCTCGGGTCTTATAATTCATTCCCTTGACTGATGAGATAGAATTTTCTGGGTTGAATCCTGAAAAATAAAAGCCTGCCGCATGTGTATGTGGCAGGCTTTATAGTAGGAGTGTAGTGTGATTACTTGTTTACTTGGAAACGGTTGAAACCGTCTTTGAGGTGGGCAACTACCTGATTGGCAGCGGCGAGACCTGCGTTGATGTTGGCTTCGGCGGTCTGTGCACCCATTTTCTTGGGGGTGAACATCACGCGGTCGCCAAATTTCTCCTCATATTCGGCTGCTGCATCAGGCTTCACATCGGCCACATAACGCAGGTCGGTGCGTGCCTCAAGAGCTTCGGCAAGGCTTGCCTCGTCGATCACTTCCTTGCGGGCAGCATTGATGAGCACGCCATTCTTGGGCATGAGTTCAACAAGTGCCTTGTTGACCGAACCGCGTGTTTCGGCGGTAGCGGGAATGTGAAGGCTCACGTATTGGTTGTTCTTGTAAAGGTCCTCGAGGTTGTGCACAGGTGTGATGCCGTCGGCCAGCATTGCTTCGTCCTTAACCCAGGGATCAAGGGCGCTAACCTTCATGCCGAATCCCTTGGCGATGCGAGCCACGTTGCGGCCCACTGCACCGTAGGCATGGATACCCAAGGTCTTGCCCAGCAACTCGGTGCCTGATGTGCCGTTGTAGCGGTTGCGGATGAGGGTAACGAGCATGCCCATCACTAACTCGGCAACGGCATTGGCGTTCTGGCCAGGGGTATTCATCACGCACACGCCGTGGGCTGTAGCTTCGGCGAGGTCGATGTTGTCGTAACCTGCACCGGCACGCACCACAACTTTCAGTTCCTTGGCTGCGTCAAACACTTCCTTGTCCACCTTGTCACTGCGCACGATTAGGCCGGCAGCGTCGGCAACAGCAGCGAGCATATCGGCTTTGGTGCCTTTCTCCACGAGCACGAGTTCGTGTCCTGCGCTCTCAATCACTTCCTTAATGCCCTCAACAGCCACAGGTGCAAAGGGCTTCTCGGTGGCAACTAATATCTTCATAATATAATAAGGTATTACTTGTTTTCAAATTCCTTCATAGCTTCAACGAGAACCTTTACGCTCTCAAGGGGCAGGGCATTGTAGGTAGAAGCACGGAAACCTCCCACGCTGCGGTGGCCCTTGATGCCCACGATACCCTTGGTTGATGCAAAGTCGATGAAGTCCTTCTCAAGTTCCTTGTATTCGGGCTTCATGACGAAGCAGATGTTCATAACCGAGCGGTCCTCGGCAGCGGCTGTTCCCACGAACATCTTGCTAGAGTCGATGGCGTCGTACAGGTAGGCGGCTTTCTCTTCGTCCATCTGCTGGAGCACTTTCACACCACCTAACTCCTTGTACCATTTAAGGGTCTGCAATGCAGCGAAGATGGGGAACACGGGAGGAGTGTTGAACATAGAACCCTTGTCAACGTGAGTCTTGTAGTTGAGCATTGTGGGGATGACGCGGTCAACCTTGCCCAGGATGTCTTCCTTGACGATGACGAAGGTAACGCCAGCAGGAGCGATGTTCTTCTGTGCACCGCCGTAGATAAGTGCATACTTCGACACGTCAACGGGGCGAGAGAAAATGTCGCTTGACATATCAGCCACCAGGGGCACGTTTACATCGTAATCCTCGCGTATCTCGGTGCCGTAGATTGTGTTGTTGGTAGTGATGTGGAAATAGTCAGCATCGCTGGGGATTACATATCCTTTGGGAATATAGGTGTAGTTATCAGCCTTTGATGACCCCACGCACTCAACCTCGCCGAAGAGTTTTGCCTCTTTCATTGCTTTGTTGGCCCAAGTGCCTGTGTCGAGATAGGCCGCTTTCTTGTTGAGCAGGTTGTAAGGAACCATGCAGAACTGTGTGCTAGCGCCGCCGCCCAGGAATAGAACGCGATAACCTGCGGGTATGTCGAGCAGTTCCTTGAACAGTTGCTCGGCTTCGTCCATAACGGCAGTGAACTCCTTGCTGCGGTGAGAAATCTCAAGAATTGACAGACCTGTGCCTGCAAAGTCGCGAATAGCCTCCACGCTCTTGTCGAGGGTGAACTGGCTCAGGATAGATGGTCCTGCATAGAAGTTGTGTTTCTTCATAACAAATTTATAATTTATAATTTTTAGTTACACATTATAACATACCGATGGCCTTGGCTCCCTTGCCAGCCTACCGGCACAACAAAGTTAGTGCTTTTTATTTAATTGAAAAAATAATGTGCAATTTTTTTTTTCGGAGTGTTTTGGCGTGATTGTCCAATCGTTGCTTTTTTGCACATATTGCTATGCATTGTGTCACTTTTTTGTTGTAATTTTTTCGTTTTGATAGTAATCTTGCAAGGCATGTTCAAAAGTACAAAAAACGGTGATGACAAAATGTAAGTACACCACGAAAAAAAAAGCCTGTCAAGGCAAAAAAAGTTACTAAAAATAGTGTCTATTTAGAAAAAATACTTTAAATTTGTCACGAAATCAAATTTTGGTTTCATTTATACATAAACAATCTCTAATAAATAGATACAATTATCATGAACGTTAATCAAATTTTAACAAATCTTGAAGCAAAGCACCCCGGCGAGAACGAGTACTTGCAGGCAGTGCGCGAGGTTCTGCTCACAGTGCAGGACGAGTACAACAAACATCCTGAATTTGAAAAAGCAAAGATTATCGAGCGCATGGTTGAGCCCGACCGCATCTTCACTTTCCGTGTGACTTGGGTTGACGACAACGGTGACGTTCAGACTAACATCGGCTATCGCATCCAGTTCAACAATGCGATTGGTCCGTATAAGGGTGGCCTTCGTTTCCACGCATCGGTTACTCCCTCTATCTTGAAGTTCCTCGGTTTCGAGCAGACTTTCAAGAACGCTCTCACTACTCTTCCCATGGGTGGTGCTAAGGGTGGTTCAGACTTCAGCCCCAAGGGTAAGAGTGACGCTGAAATCATGCGTTTCTGCCAGGCTTTCATGATTGAACTGTGGCGCAACATCGGTCCCGACATGGATGTTCCTGCTGGTGACATCGGCGTTGGCGGCCGCGAGGTTGGTTACCTCTATGGCATGTACAAGAAGCTCACTCGTGAGTGCACAGGTACTCTCACTGGCAAGGGCTTCGAGTTCGGTGGTTCACGCATCCGCCCCGAGGCTACCGGTTTCGGTGCTTGCTACTATGTTGAGAACATGCTCAAGGACCTCGGCACTACATTCGAGGGCAAGACAGTTGCTGTATCTGGCTTCGGTAACGTCGCTTGGGGTGCTGTGACTAAGGCTACTCAACTTGGTGCTAAGGTTGTTACTATCTCTGGCCCCGACGGCTATGTATATGATCCCGATGGCATCAACACTCCTGAGAAGATCGAGTTCATGCTTGAGCTCCGTTCAAGCGGTAACGATGTTGTTGCTCCTTATGCCGAGAAGTTCCCCAATGCTCAGTTCTTTGCAGGCCGCAAGCCTTGGGAACAGAAGGTTGACATCTGCATGCCATGCGCTACCCAGAACGAGGTGCGCCTTGCCGACGCTGAAATGATGCGCGACAACAAGGTTATGCTCATCGCTGAGGTTTCTAACATGGGCTGCCACGAAGAGGCTATCCACCTGTTCCTTGAGAACAAGATGGTTTACGCTCCCGGTAAGGCTGTTAACGCTGGTGGTGTTGCTGTTTCAGGTCTTGAAATGACCCAAAACGCTCAACACATCTACTGGAGCGAGGCCGAGGTTGACGAGAAACTGCACCAGATCATGAACGACATCTACGCACAGTGCTGCGAGTATGGCAAGGAGGAAGATGGCTACATGAACTACATGAAGGGCGCTAACATCGCTGGCTTCATGAAGGTGGCCAAGGCTATGATGGGCCAAGGCATTATCTAATATCCAGAAAAGATTGCTTAACTTTTAATAACCACAAGGCAGGTACCGATGTTTCGGCAACCTGCCTTTTTCGTCGTTCGTTAAGCAGCAATGTGAATGGAATCTGCGGATTTTCTGTTGGTGAGGCAAGAAAAGAATGGGAGAATAGGTGCAACATCCCGCCAGGGATGGTGAAATGGCTGTAAAAGATGTTGATAAGAATTGTCCGTGCCTTTAGGTACGGAATAGCGATTCTCTTTTCTTCCCATACCTAAAGGCATGGTTCTTTTGTGGTTCCTTACCCCAGCCAGTGAAATCTGCTGATCATGTAAAAGGACTGGACAGCCGTAACAAAAAAACACTTGCTTCTCACTAACGAGGCAAGTGTTTTTTAGTTCGTATTCAAGCGAGGATTTAGAATTCCTCTTTTTCTTTTGCTACGTTGCGGAAGGCGAGTTTCTCTTCCATGTACTCTTGTGTTGCAATGAGTGTGGGCTTGGGAAGCTTCTCGTAGTAGCGTGAGATTTCGATCTGCTCACGGTTTTCCGAGATTTCCTCAAGGTTGTCGTTCATTGAAGCAAACTCCTGGAGTTTCTTCTCGAGGTCATGCTTCATCTCGGCTGCAATCTGATTGGCACGTTTGCTAATCACGCACACGGTTTCATAGATGTTGCCAGTTTGCTCGGCGAGCTCGATGAGGTCGTGCACTGTGGTTGTGAGAGGTGCGTTTGTTTTCTTGTAATCCATCTTGTCTAAAATATGTTAGCGTTATTTTTTATTTTCCGTTGATAAACTTATTGGCCACCTTGAAGATGTTGTCGGCCTCTTTGCGGTCGTTGCTGTCGGGGTAGTCGTTGATGAATGCATAGTACTCGTCGATGACGGTGCGCATGCGCTCTTCTTTCTTCTCCTCAACGCTCTCCACTGCCTCGCGATAGCGCGATTTGAGAACGAGCATCTCAAGTTGTTCCTTATATTTGGTGTAAGGGTATTCCTTGATTGCGTTCTTTGCGGTAATCACTGCGCTCTCATAGTTGTTACCCATATAGTTGCCCAGGTTATAATATAGCTGTGCATTTTCAAGCTCTTTGAGCACAAGTTTGTCTTGCAACTCGAAGATACAGTTCTGCGCAATTGAGACTTTGTCGCTCTTGGGGAAGAAGTCGAGGAATGCCTGCAGTTCTTCGATTGCTTTCACTGTCTCGCTCTGGTCGAGCTGCGGGTCGGGTGAATCGATGTAGTAGCCATAACCGGTGTAAAAACGAGCCAGTTCAGCATATTGCCCCTTGGGATAATGCTGGTAGTAGTTCTTGAAATATGACCCAGAATTGGCATAGTCCTTGTTTTCGTAGTAACTCAACCCGAGCAGATATAATGATTCCTCGGCCTTGTCGGTGCCCTTGAACACGGTCACAAGGTCTTCGAGTATTGTATATGCCTGCGTGTAGCGCTTCTCCTCAAACGAGCGCTTTGCATATTCATATTTATAGTTATAGTCGCTGCTCTTCAAAACCTTGTTGTATTCACCGCATGATGTGAGCATCAAGGTTGCGCCCATGACTAAAAGAAATTTCTTTTTCATATTCTACCTTTGTGGTTTCAACTTGCAAATTTACTCATTATTCCACACATAACAAACCATTGTGGCGTTTTTTATGATTTTTCAACATTAAATTTTGTGATATTTGCATCAAATCGTGCATTATTTGCTTTTTTTCTTGCCCTTGAGACCAAATAAATGTAATTTTGCACTATGAATCGCAAACCACGCTACATAGAACTGCTTGCTCCGGCACGTGATGCCGAAGTGGCTATTGAGGCTATCAACCATGGCGCTGATGCTGTTTATATGGGTCCCGAGCGTTTTGGCGCTAGGGCTATGGCAGGAAACTCGGTGGGCGACATAGGTCGTGTGTGCGACTATGCCCATAAGTTCGGCGCTAGGGTATATGCCACAGTCAACACCATTGTGTATGATGATGAACTTGCCAGCGTGGAACGCCTCGTTAAGGATCTCTATGCTGTTCAGGTAGATGCCCTCATTGTGCAGGATCTGGGATTGCTGCGCCTTGACATCCCGCCCATCGCGCTGCATGCAAGCACACAATGCGACATTCGCACGCCCGACAAGGCAAAGTTCTTGCAAGAGCTTGGATTCTCGCAACTGGTGATGGCACGTGAACTTTCGCTCAAAGAAATTAGTGCAATCAGCAGCGTTGTTAAAGTCCCTCTCGAAGCCTTTGTGCACGGGGCGTTGTGCGTGAGCTACAGCGGGCGATGTGCGTTGAGTCAGGCTGTGAAAGGCCGCAGCGCTAATCGCGGGCAGTGTGCCCAGATGTGCCGTTTGCCCTACGATCTTGTTGACGATCGCGGCAATGTGCTTGTCGAGGCGAAGCACTTGCTGTCGTTGCGTGATTTGAATCAGTCACGCCGCTTGGGCGATATGCTCGAGGCGGGCGTTTCTTCGTTCAAGATCGAAGGCCGTTTAAAGGATGTCTCTTATGTGAAAAATGTGGTGGCTCATTACAGGCAGTTGATAGATGGGCATATCGCGTCAAGTGAAGGACGCTATCGCCGTTTGTCGCATGGAACAAGTCATTTGACATTTACTCCTGATGTCTATCGCTCGTTTAATCGCTCTTTCACTAATTATTTTATTGACGGCCGAAGCAAGGCTTCGCGCATGGCATGCCTTGACTCGCCTAAATCGCAGGGGCAGCCTGTCGGGACAGTTGTCGCTTGCAGGGGCAAGTCGATAGAAGTGGCTTCGCCTTACGTGTTTGTCAATGGCGACGGGTTAAGTTACTATGACGACCATGACGAGTTTCGTGGCATGAGGGTTAATGTGGCAAAGGGACAGAATCTCATCTTGCGCGAGCCGGTTGCGATAAAACCTGGCACTAAATTGTTTCGCACTGCCGACAAGGCTTTTGACGACGCTTTGTCGCGTCCGTCGGCCGAGCGCCGCATTGCCGTTGATATGAATCTGTATTCTGCTGCTGGGGCTTTGGTTTTGAAGATAAGCGACGAACGTGGCAATTCGGTGGTTCATTCGATGACGGTCGGTAGTCTTGATGATGCTCGTCAGGAGCAGGGCAGCCGTCAGCAGGAAATCCTCGGCAAGTTGGGCGACACAATATACTATGTGCGCAGTTGCGTGAGCGAAGTGGGGGAGAAGTTCATTCCTGTTTCGATATTGGCACAGTTGCGCCGTGAGTCTGTCGCGCTTCTCGACAGGGCTAATGCCTTGAAGCATGTGCGTGAACTGCGCCGCAAGGAGAACCTTGGTGCAGTAGTGCCGTGCAGTGAACTCAATCATGCCGATAATGTGGCTAATAATTTGTCGGCATCGTTATACCGCGACCACGGTGCCCAGTCCATAGTTCCTGCTCTTGAAACACCATGCTTGGATGGGTGTGACGCGTTGCAGGGCAAGCCGGTATTGATGCACACTCGCTACTGCATTCGTCGCGAGCTAGGTGCTTGCCGCATGGATCCCGATTCAAGAAAATTGCCCCGCAAGTTGTTTTTGCGAGGCAATGATGTGATGCTTGAAGTCATGTGCGATTGCAAGGCGTGCGAGATGAGACTCGTCAAGGCCGACTGATTCTATTTCAGCACTTTCTTATTTTTCGATACCAGTATTCCTTTAGAGTCTTTGTTCGCAAGCCGCCCGTCGAGGGTGTAGAACGGGTTTTTCTGTTCGGGCGCCTTGTCCTGCGTGATATCTTCTTGGTCGGTAACGATGTGTCTAGTGTCGTCGGCATATTCTTCTTGTGCTGTTTCTAGCATAGCAATAAAGTTGGGGTTTGACATGCAACGCGCCAGGACTGCGCTTGCCACCAGTCGGCCTGCATCAACGTCGCTTTGCCAGTTTATGCCTGCGATCACAGCGCTTTCTCCTAGCTCGTATCCCACTTTGAGCAATGTGTCTTGTTTCTCGGGCTCAATGGCAACCATTGCCAATGCTGCCGCCCACGCCTTGGCTGAACTAACTGACGGGAACGAACCTTCGTGTTTCAGGTAGTCGCTGTTTTCAAATGTGAATGCTTCATCATTAAAGAAAACAAAGGGACTAGTGCGTTGGTACTCGTCCTGGGCTTTCTTGCACCCTAATTCAGCGTTTGTCACAATCATCTTCACCAGATTATAGATTGACGGATTGTGGGTTTCGCTGATTTCCTTGCCTATTACATGGGCAAACTCTTTGACCAGCACGTCAAAGTCTCTGCTTATGTCAAACTTGGCCTTAATGCCTCGGTCGGTGGTGCGTATGCTTTTGCCCCACACATATTGTGACATGTCGTAGGCGAGTTCCACGGTTGCGCTGTCAAGAGGCTCGGGTTTAGGGATATATATCAGAGGATTAGGCAGGTGATCCACGTCATAGTAGTTCTCTGCATCATAGTCGGGTTCCGGTATGTTCAGGGAATCTGACATTATCTTGTTCATCTCTTTGCGAGTTCTTGTAAGAGCATCCTTGAATTCTTGCTTGTTGAGCATGTGTGCCACGCTTGCGCTTGCTATGTAGCGTGCATCAGTCACGTCGCTCTGCCAGTGCATGCCTCCGTAAACGCGGCTTTGTCCATAGTCAAATGAACGCTCAAGAATGCTGTCTTGGATATGTGGCGTCATAGCTGCCATTATCATTCCGTCAGCCCATGACACCACAGTGTGGGCCGATGGGTAGGAATACGATTTTTTCAACTCTGACAGTGTCTCTGTTAAAGAGTAGGGGGCTTCATTGTATTTCACGCACGGGCGTGTACGCAGTATTTTCTTTTTTATGTCAGCTCCATAACCTGCTGTAGTATAAGCTATCCTAAGCAAAGTCCATAATTGAGGCATATTTCTATATGATATTTCTATGCCTAAATAATGGGAGTAAATACTCGCTAAATTCTCTACTCCATAGGGAGAGTCCGACTTTATTAAGGGACCGCGTACAGGATCGTTGCGTTTCACTTCCTTGCCATAGAAATATTGTTTTGTGTCTAGCGAGAAACGCGTACTTTGGTATTCAGGAAAATTAGGCAGAAAATTCATAGCATTAGGGGCTTCATATTGTCCGTAGTACTGTGCCGATGAAGATAATGCTGTGAACATCAAAACCACTACTATTATAATATGTGGGAAAAATTTGTTCATAGTTGTACATTATAATGTTTTCATCGCAAATTTAATAAAAAGTTTTCATGAGTTAAAATAAAAACAGTAAAAAAAGCACTTGCACCAAGAAAAATACCCAATTAAATCAATTTACACATTAATTATAATTACTATAATATAAGCAATCCATAATTCACCCCCATGAAGATAAAAGTCGACAAAAACGACAAGCACGATAATAACGTCTCCCCCAAAAAACAGCAACCGTGGCGTCCTGTACTCCAAGGCACCGCCTCGGACGCCTCGCCAAGAGCAACCCATGACGACGGAGTCGTCACATTGCATCGTAACCGATGGCCGCAGGCCGTCGGAAACAGCGACCGTGGTGTCCAGTACTCCGAGGCACCGCCTCGGACACGTCTGCAAGCCCTCCGCATCCCGTCTCCGCGGCGGAAAATCCACAAGAGCCACCAGCCGGTAAAAGCCGTCGATTCCTCCCTGTCGGGAGAATCTCATGACGACGGAGTCGTCACATTGCATCGTAACCGATGGCCGCAGGCCGTCGGAAACATCGACCGCGGCGTCCAGTAATCCGAGGCACCGCCTCGGACGCTTCGCCAAGCCCTCCGCATCCCGCCTCCGCGGCGGAAAATCCACAAGAGTCACCAGCGTCGATACCTCCCCAGCAGTAGAATTCCATGACGACGGAGTCGTCACATTGCATCGTAACCGATGGCCGGCAGGCCGTCGGAAACAGCAACCGTGGCGTCCAGTACTCCGAGGTACCGCCTCGGACGCCTCGCCAAGCCCCGCTAAAAAACCACAAGAGTCACCAGCCGGTAAAAGCCGTCGATACCTCCCCGGCAGTAGAATTCCATGACGACGGAGTCGTCACATTGCATCGTAACCGATGGCCGCAGGCCGTCGGAAACAGCAACCGTGGCGTCCAAGCCCTCCGCATCCCGCCTC